>JASFPJ010000203.1:0-6301 GCA_050116035.1 Candidatus Aminicenantota bacterium
AGTCCTCCAGTCTTTTTCAAGGGATGAGAGACTCATTGCCAGGGCCGTTCAAAAAGCCTCCGGCAACATCTGGCTTGACAGAGAAACGGACCATCTGGTCGTTCCCTCAATATTTGAACAAGCGGCTCAGGAAACGGCTCCAAAATCGCATGGCGGGTTTGGTATTGACGTGGAAAGTTTTAAGGCATCAAGTACAGACATATTTCAATATTTCGCACAAAGAAGGTTTGATAAAACTATCAACGGTCTTCTCGCTGCAGTAAATACGATCAAGGACCTTCCGGGACGGAAATCAGTGCTCCTTATCAGTGGAGGCATTCCATCCCTATCGCAATTCCGGAGATTTGGACTGATGACGTCTAAGGGCAAAACAGTCCAATTTGGAGACAATGTTGCCCTTTCCGATGTTGCCGCCGCTAAGATCGATGATCCCTTCCGAATCCTCAAAAAACCAGGCATCCGCAGGGGCGAAGATATTTTTACGGATTTCATTCATTTTGCCAACAGCTATAATATTACTTTTTATACCCTGGACCCGGATAATTATTTAAGGTATGTCATGCAGGACATGGCCTATGAGAATTTTCCGAGAAGCGCGACCAACATGAGCCTGTTTGACAAAGACGAAATAAAAGAATTTAAGAAAAATGAACTGAACAATTTGAAAAACCTTGCTGAGGATACAGGCGGCGCCTCCTTTATGGGAGCTAAAAAATTCGAAAATTTTCAAAAAGTCGTGAACAGAGATTTATCCTATTGTTATGAATTGAGCTTCTATCCCAAAAGAAAGAAAGCTGACGGAAAATACCACAAAATCGACGTCAGAATCAAACAGCCCGGGGCCAAGGTCCAATTCCGGAAGGGATACTTCGATTACACAAACGAGCAAAGAGAAACGCTTCTCTTTGCCTCTGCATCTTATAATCCCGCACTCTTCAAGCAGATCTCTTTTGAAGCCCGGGCAGTCCCATTCATTCAAAGCAAAAATAAATGCATCCTGTGGATCAACATGGCACTGCCAGTCAAAGGCCTGATTCTCGGAGAAAATGAAGGGCAGACACTAAAAAGGCTGAAACTCAACATTACGATCGATGATCTGGCTTCCGAAAGAGGTGTGGCTTCTCGAGTGGATATTCCCATCATCCTCACGCCTTCTTTCCGCAGAAGCTTGCAAAAGGCCACATTTTTTGGATATAACACCTGCTCCAGTCCACTCGAACTACCAAAGGATAAATACCTCATGATTTTTGCTCTTTATGATGAAAACCGCAGACAGATGGGAACCGTGGAGCAAATGGTTGAGATACCCGCTCTGGGAAAGAAAGACGCAGGTTTAATCGTCAATGTTGTTTTCGGCAATCTGGTCGAAAGTTTGAGAGGAGGACAATCCCCATTCACCGTCTCCCAGAAGAGCGGGACTCTTCAACTCTCAAAGAACGCATTCTACCCTATGGGTCTCAATCAATTCAGAAGCCGAAAAAACATCTCATTATTCTTACAGGTCTACTCCCCGCAAAAACAAATCGCTTTTGAATCCCGCTTTTCCTTTGTTCAAAACGGCACAGAAAGTGCCAGGGTGCCCGCTCAGCTCGTGGATCAATCCTGGAATAAAAAAGCGAAAGTCTGGAATGCCGTTTTCAATCTTGATTTCAGTGGTTTTTCCCGGGGAGAGCACCTTCTCAGGATAAGATTGGTTGATCCTCAGACACAGAAGGAGATAGAGAAAACTCTGGCTATAAAAATCATATAGGTTTCATATTTGCCTTTCTTTGAGTTTTCCTTCTTTCCCGCTTGTCTTTTTTTGCGTTTACCTTGACAATATGGCAAGATTCAGCTATAAAATCCTTTACACACCCATAAGGAGGTGAGTATTTTTGGCATTTATCGTTGTTGAAGAAGGAGAATCGATCGAAAGCGCACTCAGGCGCTTCAAAAGAAAAGTCCAGCAGCAGGCGATCATCAAAGAGATTAAAAAGCACTCGATCTACTACAAGCCCGGCGAGAAAAAGAGGATGAAGGCAGCTCAGGCCCGCAAGCGGATGCGAAGGCGCATGAAGAGAGATAGAGATATAGAGTATTAGGATTTTTCCTTGACTTTAAGCCCAAAACTATCTTTAATTTAATCAATTATTCTTTCACAAGCAGGCATAGTGTTAAACCTTGAGGAAATTCAGACCTTAAAGAAACCCTCCTGGCTGAAAGTGAAATTTCCTTCTGAGCCAAACTTCTTTTACGTCTCCCGTATCTTGAAAAAAGAAAAACTCCACACGATCTGCCAGAGCGCGAGATGCCCCAATATCTCTGAGTGCTGGTCAAAAAAAACCGCCACTTTTCTGATACTCGGCGACGTTTGCACTCGTGATTGTGCCTTTTGTGCGGTCAAAAAGGGGAATCCGTCTCCTCCCTTTTCAGACGAACCCTATCATGTGACCGAAGCCGCCGCCCTGCTGGGTCTCCGCTACGCAGTTGTCACTTCAGTGACAAGGGACGACCTGCCCGATGGCGGAGCTTCTGTATTTGCCAGGACTATAGCGGCATTGAAAGAAAGAATTTCCGGTGTCAAAGTCGAAGTTTTGATACCCGACTTCCAGGGTAATCTTACAGCGCTGGAGAAAGTTATTCGTGCCCAACCCGATACCCTGAATCACAATATAGAGACAACTGAATCCGGCTATTCCCGGATCAATCGACCGGTTGAGAATTACAAACGGTCCTTACGTATCCTGAAAGAAGCTAAAAAACTGGGCGCAGCGACCAAATCAGGACTCATGGTGGGTCTCGGAGAAAACAGGGAAGAAATCAGACGATCCCTTTCTGACCTGAGAAAGGCTTCTTGCGACCTCCTGACCATCGGCCAGTACCTGCCACCATCCCGATCTCATGCGCGTGTCAGAAAATACTATTCTCCCAGCGAATTTGAAGAGCTGAGGGAAACTGCCCTGGAGTTCGGGTTCAAGGACGTCGTGTCAGGGCCCCTGGTGAGGAGCTCCTACATGGCCCATAAAATGTACAATACTTTACAGGAAAAAACAGTCTAAAATGCGCTATCTGATCTTCACCGACATCCACGGAAACCTGGAAGCTCTGCTCGTTCTTCTTAAATTTGCCCAAAAAAGAAAGATCGACCACTACATTTTTCTTGGAGACCTGGTCGGGTACGGCGCAGACCCCAACGAAATCATCCAGAAAGTGCGCGCGCTCAAGCCTCTTTCTATAATCCGGGGCAACCATGATAAGGCTGTCTGTGACCATGACTCTATCCAGACCTTTAATCCGATTGCCGCCGCAGCCATTCACTGGACAAAGAAAAACGTCCGGAAAAAAAACATGGAGTACCTCTGCAACCTGAAAAAGGGGCCGGTGACTATCCATAAACATATCATGCTTTGCCACGGCGCGCCGTTTGATGAAGACCACTATATCTTCGGCGAATTCGATGCTGCAGAAGCATTCGCTCATGTGACCACTCCACTCTGCCTTTTCGGTCACACTCACTTTCCGTTTGTCTACACGGAGAAAGATCACATGGTGGACGGGACCTTTCTGACAGGAGACAGCAACGAAGTCAAACTCGAAGAGGGCATGAAGTACCTCATCAACCCGGGTTCAATCGGGCAGCCCCGGGACAGGGACAATCGGGCCGCGTGTGCTATCTACGACTCGGATGTAAAAAAAATTAAGTTCTACCGCATGGAGTATGAAATCAGAGAGGCCCAGAGAAAAATACTGGAGGCAGGACTGCCTTCCGCTCTTGCGGAAAGACTCGCTCTGGGGATCTGAATACTATCTATGTTTTACTCCATCCTGGAAATCCCGCGGGGGAAAATTTTCCTGGCCAAGACCGAGAAAGGATTGAGCTTTGCCACGTTCATCAAGAATCAGAGCCATCTCAAAGAGATGAAAAGCCTCTTCAAAAAAAAGGGAATCCCTCTCGAACTCAATGACAAGCCATTCAAAGAGGAAGAAAAACTTTTTAGAAGATATTTCGAGGGAAAAAAAGAAGACTTCACATCCCTCGCCCTCGATTTCATCAGTGGGACCCCGTACCAGAGAAGAGTCTGGCTGGAAGCAAGAAAGATTCCTTACGGGCAAACAGCCACCTACAAATCTCTCGCCCACAGGTTGAAACATAAGGGATACAGGAGCGTCGGCCAGGCGATGGCCCACAATCCTCTGCTCCTCATCATTCCCTGCCACAGAGTTGTTGGTTCTGACGGCAGGATGACTGGCTTCGGGTTGGGATTAGAATTCAAGGAATACCTCCTCCGGATGGAAAAAGGGGATACTCCCGCCTAAATCTTCGGATTCGCATAACAGTACAGGCAGCTGTGGGGGCATGACTGCGTGTAGCTTCCGATATCGATCGATTCAGTGCACCGGCATTCAGCGCGCTGACTCCTGTCTTTTTTCGTTGAAGCCTTTTCTTGACTCGGATGGAGGCGGCTCAAAAGAAAGCCATCCACACAGGACGAGGGCTGAATTCCGGGTATTTCCGAGAGAAAATCCTGGCTGCAGGCATAAAGATGCAGTTTCCAGCGTTTGGCTTCATGGTTGAGAGAACGGGCAACCTTTTTCTTCTCTTCCTGAGAGGGATCAACATAATTAAATCCGTATTTGGATGCACGCCGCACTGCTTTTCCATACCACTGAGCCAAACTGAATCGGATATCTTCTATTCCACGAACGGCGATCTCAGGAGCTAGCGTTTCAAAACTCGAGAGATTCGTCATAAGCTCTTCATCTTCCTTCCAGTAAATAACAGGGTCAAAACGCACAGATATTCTTTGGGGTGTCCCCGCAATCTCGATCAAGGAATCCAGCTGAGATAGCGCTGCAGAGGGAGGGGGAACGCCTTTCTCGATGAACGTTCCGCCGAGCCCTGTGATGGTGAAATGCACATAGAGCTGGTCGTATTTCTGAAGAGCGGTGCGCAGGCCGTCTTTGTCTTCAATGAGATTGGAAAAATTCTTAGACCAGAGGACAACTGTGTGGACGGCCTCTGGGTTTAAATCAACAGTGTAGGTGTGCCCGGAAGGCCCAACCACCCGCGCTCTCTCTTCTTTGAGCGCCTTTGACAGCCATTCCGGAAAGAAGGCCACCAGATCTGTTCTCCGGGATGCGCTGATGACCTTTTTCATTGTGCCTTGACACCGGGGTGGAATGACTTTAGTATTTTAGCTGACGAACAGGGTTCCCGCAATGTCTGTGTTGAGAGCCGAACAACTCACAAAAAGCTACAACCATAGGGTTGTGGTGAAGGAAGTGGATATCGAGATCCGCTCTGGAGAAATCATAGGTCTTCTTGGAAGAAACGGGGCTGGGAAGACGACAACTTTCCAGATGATCGTGGGTCTTATCAAGCCAGACAGGGGGAAAATCTTTCTGGATAAACAAGACATCTCCCAGTTTACAAGTCCTGACCGGGCGACGTCTGGAATCACTTATCTCCCCCAAGAACATTCTGTTTTCCTGAAGGCATCCGTCATGAACAACCTCATGCTCATCCTCGAGCTCCAACCTCTTGAGAAAAAAGAACAGGAAGAGATTGCCAGAAAGCTTCTGGAGGAATTGGGATTGGCCGATATTTCAAAACAGATGGCTTACAGCCTCTCCGGAGGTGAAAGAAGAAGGCTTGAAATCTGCCGCTCACTCGTCCTAAAGCCAAAATTCCTTCTCCTGGATGAGCCGTTCACCGGAATCGACCCTTTGACGATAGTCGAGCTCCAAAAAATCATGCTGAGGCTGAAAAAAAGGGGAATAGGGATCGTTATCTCTGACCATAATGTCCGGGATACCCTCAAAATCTCTGACCGTGCTTATATCATTGATTCCGGAGAACTTCTCATCGAGGGCACTCCCCAGGAAATCTCATCAGACGAAACGGCAAAGGAAAAGTTTCTCGGGAAGAATTTCAAGCTCGGGGATGAGGTGGAGTTCCTTTAATCCTTATAGAAAATCAAGTCGCCCAGAGTCTCCCCAAGGAAAAGACGGAAAAAGGTAAAATAGACCAGCAGGATGATGAGATAGAAAGCCACCGCCGGCAGCGTCGATACTGAGATCAAAGAAAACAATGTCACGCCGATCAAACGAGAAGCCACCCAAAGGGACAGAAGCCAGATAACAGCCATAAAGGAAAGGTCAAAAGTCCGGGATTTCAATCGCATGATGAAACGCGATGGAGGGCGCTTGACGACAATCTTTTTTTCCGGTTCGGCTTTCTTCTCCAGTTGAGGAGTTTCTTCTGCCACTTTCTCAGGGGGTTCGACTTCCATCTCCTGAACAGGAACCTCCTCTTCTGGAG
>JASFPJ010000204.1:0-6292 GCA_050116035.1 Candidatus Aminicenantota bacterium
CTGTAAATAACTGTGTCATCACGAGCGATCGAAGAGAGCGTGGTGATCTCGACAGTGTTATTGTGAGCAAAGCGTGTCAATCTCATCCTTTCATGTCATTGCGAGTGAAGCGCGGCAATCTCTTACCGAAAGAAAATGCGAGATATGCTCAGGAGGCTAACAATCCGAGAGAAAAAAAATAAACATATCACCGGACTTGTCTTACTTCTCTATATCTATCCAGCCAGGCGAGTTGCTGTTTGGCCCAAAGATGGTTGATGTTCATTTCAAGGGACTTCCTGAACTGAGCCCGGGCTTCTTCTTTATCTCCTCTCCCCAGATAACCAAGTCCCAGAAGATAATGAGCCTGGGCTCTGCGGCGCATCGCAGATTGCCTTTCTCCGAATTTGGCAAAGAAATCCATAGAAGTGGCGGCTTGGAGTCTCTGTTTTCCGAAATCAATCAATTCCTTAAAAATCTGGTTGGCATTTTCATCCTGGCCCAGTCTTCGAAAAGCCAGCCCTTGATAATAAGACATTTCTGACACCCCATACGGCATCGCCACCAAATCTTCATAATATTCTTTGGCTTTCTCTTCGTCGTCCATCGCCTCGTAAACTGAACCGATAAAAAAGTAGACCTGCGCCGCTCTTCCTCCACTGTAAGGCCTCCCGACTTCCAGATTCTTCGGATACTCGAGAGAAGCTGTGAATGATTCAAGCGCCTCTTTGAAGCGGCTGGCCGTGAAGTGCTCATGGCCCTTCAACAGATGCGCGTCCACATACACATTATGAATCCGGCCTCCCCCTTCCCAGACATGAAAATGATGGGTCGCCAACAAATCTATTGCCTTATCATACTCTCCCAGTTGAACGAGAAGCATGATTTCACGCGAAAGCGCATCATCCCGCTTGAGCACAGTCTCATGATTTCTTTCTAAAAGTGAGAGCCTTTTCTCGGGAGAAACTCCGCCCGCTTCATACAGAAGGTCCAGTTCATACAGGTATCTGGCATCTTTGCTGTTGCAGGATACAGCCTTTTCCATGCTGGCAACAGCTTCAGAGACATTGTTTTTCACACGGGCATAGGCCAATCCAAGGTTTCTGTGGACTACCGGGAAAGCCTCATCCAGACTCCTCGACTTCTCCCACTCCTCAATGGCTGCCTCAGGCTGAAGGTCGTACAGAAGATTACCTAAATAATATGGGGCGCGGGCATCTTTTGGATTAATCTCTTGTGCTCGTCGGAGAACCTCGATTGACTCCAGGCGGAAGGGAAAACAATAATCCGCAGGCATCCGGGAAGCACGCTGGTAACATTCCAATGCCTTTTTCTTGTCGCCTTTTTTCTCAAGATAATGCCCCAGATAATAGTGCAGCATCGAATAATCAGACGATCTTCCTCCCTCTTCCTCAACGAAGCGAGAAAGCACCTCTACTGCCTCATCCACAAATCCACAGTTCCCATAATCCACAGCCAGTTCGAGATAAGACTGGGCGGCATCCCGCATCTTGATATCCAGAGAATCTTGGGCCTCCTGTGCTTGTTTTGTGTTTCCTGATATGGACTTTATCAGATAGAGTTCGTTCCCAGCCCAGAAATCCAAGGGATCGAAATCCAAGACCTTTTGCGCAGTTTTTTCTGCCTCTTGAGGTTTATTTAGCTTTCTCAGCAGACCCGCCTTGAAATTCAATGCTTTTGTGTTCAACGCATTCAGACAGAGCGAACGATTTAAAAATTCCAGAGCCTTTGAATAATTCTCTCTCTGACTTATCAGTTCTGCCAGGGAGTAATAGCTGGCTGCTCCCCAGGCTTGACTCCATGCAGCCTTGGTAAAGGCATCAAAGGCGTCATCCGTCTTCCCCAATGCTCGAAGCACCACTCCCAAATAATAAAAAGCCTCCCCATCTTTCGGGCTCGTGTAGTCTTTCGTGATTCGTCGGATGGCTCGGCTCAGTCTTTCCTCGGCTTCACTGAACATCCCTCTCTTCAAGTAAAGGATACCAAGAGCTGTGTTGACTCTGGAATCTCCGGGGTCTCTTCTCAATGCCTCCTCGTAGTAAGGATAAGGCTCAAACGCCGGATTATGGAACTGCTCCAGCCGCAATCCCGTGAGATAGAGTTCCTCGACTGACTCTATTTTCTCCGGTGGAGGGGGAGGTTTCACAGGTTCAGGCATGGATGCGCCCTCCTTTTTTTGAGGACGATAGCTAACCAGAGTCTCATTCGCAGAAGAAACCAAACTAGCCTGAAGGTCCTCTTCTTTTAATCCTCGGGGTAGTTCTACTTCCTCCCAGAATGCGTTTCGTGGCGATATATTGATCTTTTTCTGAAAGATAATCTTATCCCCCGCTTCAAGAATAATCCGGGCGCCTTTGTGTTTGGCAGTCGTGGAGAATCCCAACTGAACAGTATTCTCTGGAGTGACTTCCATGTTCACAGACGCCTGGCAGTTCGCGTTTTTAACGCCTCTGATCTTCTTAATCGGATACCAGTACTGTTTAAACATTCTCACTTCATACGGCTGAAGCCAGCTGTAATCGGGCTGGTTATCCGAATAGGCTCCGACCATGAGCTCAATATACGGGCCATCGGTCTCTGTTAACATCGTCTCCCACATCTGACCTCTCTCGCCAGTGCCCCAGGTCCAGAACTTTTTCCCGGGAACGATGTGATGGTCAGCCACATGAACAACTCCCGCTTCTTCTCCATGGTCGTATCCAGCCAGAAAATCCTCCTCATAGTTCCAGGCGAAAAAAGAAGTGGGCCGAGGATGGTTCTTCCACCAGCTCACATCCACGCCACTCGTGTAATCCATTCGGTTGAACACTTCCTGAGATATCGGCCAGCGAGAGAACTGGTTTTTGCCGTGAAAGGTGGCGAATTCAGTCGATGGGGGAAAGATGATCTGATAGTCCGCATTTGTATGGACAGCCACGTTTGCCCAGCATAAAAAGGAATGCGCGAAAGGAGTCCGGTTGAAAAGCTTGATCGTGGCTTCCAGAACAGAGCTATCCGGATATAGGGTTAATCCAATCACCCATTTCATCCGGTGGCGAATCTCGATCTCCCCAATCCAGATAGTCTTGCTCCCATCCGGATTTTCTGTGAGAGTGTAATCCACAGGCATAAACCCGGTCGCCCGGTGATGATGGGGAAAATTCCATTCCACTCCTCCTGAAATCCAGGCTCCGAGCATCCCGATAAGTGCGGGTTTGATGACATGCTGCCGGTAAAAGAAATCATAATTGTTGGTCTTATCCAGAGCCGAAAAGATGCGGCCTCCGATCTCCGGCAGCACGCAAATCTGGACGTATTCGTTTTCCAGGTATACAGCTCTGTATGCCTTTTCCTCTCTGATGTCTGTCAGTTTATCGAGCATGGGATAGGGATAGACGGCTCCCTTCGCCCCCTGGTAGGCTCTCCCCGTATAAAAAATTGGATTCAAATCAGGCCTTCCCACTCTATAAGTCGGGATGACCAATGGCTCCTCCCAGACTTTGACGGTCTGTTCGGCATAAACAGGAATAAACACCAGGAAAAGAAAGGTCAAAACCGGGATGAAAAGAAGGATCAGGGAATTTCTTTTTCTGAACATTTCAATCCTCCTCCATATATGTCATTTCTGATTGGCCTGATTTATTTATATATTATTATTGGAAATAGAACCATCAACTTCTATTGTCATTGCGAGCGAAGCATGGCAATCCCCTCTGGAAAAAACGCATTTGTTTATATGAGATTGCCATGTTACTTCGTTCCTCGCAATGACACCATAATGAGATTGCTTCACTCTGTTCGCAATGACATTTTGTACTGTGTCATTGCGAGCGTAGCGCGGCAATTTAATCCTTTCGTGTCATTGCGAGCGAAGCGCGACAATTTAATCCCTTCGTGTCATTGCGAGCGAAGCGCGGCAATCTCCTAAGAGAAAATCCTTCCGCATGCCTCCTCATTTTACAGTTTTTGCATGGACTTCATCAAACACTGACTCTCATCATGATCTCGCTGAAGAGACAACTCAGCCTCAGCTCTTGCTAGAATTTTCTTTTATACTGAGCAGAAAAGGCAAACGCAATTTTTTATATTTATAAACGAACCTTTCGCAAATGAAATCCGTATTATAGAATGAATGGTTGTGTACTGTTTTTTGGAAGAAAAACGAGTTCATGAAAAAAAACTACAGGAGGGGTAACACAATGGCAAAATTTTCCCGAAAAATCTTATTTACATTCGTTTTTATCGCTACTTTCACCTTAACCTCCACGGCTTGTCTCTACGGAATTGCTGAAGACAGCATCGAAAAATCATTCCAGGTCAGGCCAGGAGGACAGCTGATTCTGGATACAGACCTGGGTTCTATCGAAATCAACACTAGAAATACAAATACCCTGAAAGTCGAGGTCATTCGAGAAATCAGAAGCGCAAGCTCCAGAAGAGCAAAAGAAATCCTGGAGGATTTCGACATAAGCTTTCGCCAGGATGGAAACACAGTCTATGTCACCGGAGAATACAAACGGAGTGGATTGAGAAGATTATTGGGCAATATCGGTAAATATGTCCGTTTCCATTTTGATGTTTCTCTTCCCCAGGAATTCAATGTTGACCTGAAAACAAGTGGTGGAAAAATATCTGTTGATGACCTGAAAGGAGAAGTCCGAAGCAAAACATCCGGAGGCAGCTTGAGTTTCGACCGTATCGAGGGCCCAGTCTGGGGAAGAACTTCCGGCGGCAGTATAAAGCTCTTGAGCTGCGAAGGGACCGCAGACATTAAAACCTCCGGTGGAAGCATCACGATCGGAGAGGTCACTGGAGATGTAGTGGCTTCTACATCCGGAGGGAGTATTAAAGTTGGAGAGGTAACGGGCGATGTCGATGTCCATACTTCTGGTGGCGGCATCTCTGTCAAAGAAGTTAGAGGAGCGGTCAAAGCGAAGTCATCTGGAGGAAGTGTCTCGGCCTATATTTCCACCCAGCCCAGATCGGACTGCAGCCTGTCGACTTCCGGCGGTTCTGTCACCGTCTATCTGGCTGATGGCATTGGAGTGAATGTGAATGCCAGGACAAGCGGCGGCCGGGTCTACACCGACTTTCCAGTCACGATAAAGGGAGAGATAAGCAAAAGGTCATTGAACGCAAAAATAAACGATGGCGGACCGGAATTGTATCTGTACACCTCTGGAGGAAGCATCTACATAAAAGAAGCGGATTAGACTTCTTTCCGATTCTTTGGACCTTCCCCATCAGATTTTCAGGTGAAGTGACCTCTCCTGAGAGAATACAATTCAAAGTTTTCTAAAAGAAGTGAGTCGATATTAAGGTGGGATTTTAAAAATTAAAGGGGATTTCAAAAAAAAATGATTGAAGATAGATAGGATTGGCTTCTGACCGAGCTAAAGCTTTGAGTTCAACTTTTTTCCCTGATTTTAAAATTATCTTCTAATCCAGCCACCAATTTCTTCCAGCTTTCCGAATTTGTTCTTACAGATGAACTTTGTCGGTCTTCCTTCTTCTCCTTCTTCTTGCTCATAAATAATGACTTTGCTAAGCAGTCCCTTCTCCAGCAAATATTCTTTTGCCTTCATGCTTGCTTCTTCGAGGGAATATGTGTGGTCATCATAAAGGACGGGAAAATCGGCTACTTCGTTGAAACCTCTGATGAAAAATTTCCTGTCCATCCTTGCCTCCTCTACCTATTTCAGCAACCCGGGCTTTCCTTTCACCCATAAAATTAGTCGGTCTCGCTCCACTAAAATTGAGTTTTAATTCTTCTTCAAATAAGTTTCCATCCTTTTTTTTAAATCTTCCTTTCTGTATCTAAATAATTATGAATAACTTGTGAAGATAATAGGAAAAATGCTGTTTTTTTTAACCTGGATTATATACGAATCGAGGCTGCTGTAGACGGCATTGCGAAGAACAAAGCGCATGTGGCACTCTCATGTCTGTAGCGAAACAGGATGAGATCGCCACGCTTTGCCCGCGATGACAATCCTGATTTAACAAGGGATTATCAGATGAATCAGAGATTCAATTCCGTTTCTTTTTTGCCAGGTCCAAAATCCTTTTTTTGATTTCCGGATGGACCTGAGAACCCCGCTGTTCTGCCATTTCTGTGTATTCTAAAGCCAGAGAATATTTTCTTTGATTGAGAAAAATAAGCGCTAGATTGTTATAGGCTTGCCCGATATGAGGATTAATTTCAATGGCCTTATTGTAATGAAAAGCGGAATCAGAGAGAAGATTCTTTTTGAAATAAAGATTTCCCAGGTTAAGATGAGCCTCTAGAAAATTTGGATTGAGTTTTAATGCT
>JASFPJ010000205.1:0-6276 GCA_050116035.1 Candidatus Aminicenantota bacterium
CTGGGTCACCATCTTCTTGTACTGGTGGACATACTTTGGATAGAGAAAGCGCAAAAAAAGCATATTGATCTTCACGCCCCTTCTGCTGAGTTTACTGACAATGATCATGGTCACTACAATATTGAAAATCATAACTGCCAATCCTAGATATAAAAATAGATTAGATATGATAATCATCATGAACTCCTCCAGTTTATGCCATCCATAAGATTGTGCGTCTCCTGTCGCTCACTTGCGAATAACTCTCTCCATGATGTGCTTAGCTGCATCAATCATCACACGCCAGAGAAGGGGCTGAGATGCTTCGTCATTCCTGGCAAACGAAATTCTTCCCATGATTTATAACCTGCCAGCATCACAGAAATCCCATTCCTTATATGTATAGACTTGTTTGGTGCGTATTTGTTACACCCAAAAAGCATATATAGATGCATCAGTGACTGTTTTTATGACGTCAGAATCAATGTTCGGCATAGAACACTGCGTGTTACGGAAACGAACACTTACTCATCCACAATCCAGGGGGATCTCGACTTATACCCTGATAATATCAGGTGGTACATTTCTTGCAGAGATAAAGTTACAGAGGTTAAAGCCATGTTTAAAAACTATTTGAAAATTGCCCTGCGCAATCTGACAAAACAAAAAATTTATTCATTCATCAATATTTTAGGTCTGTCAGTCGGCTTAGCTGGCGCCATCCTGATCTTCCTTTTTGTGCAGAACGAGCTGTCTTACGATCGGTTTCACCAAAATTCAGAAAAATTGTTCCGCGTTTTCGTTTTTTTCCATGCGCCGGATGGAAGCATCGACAGAGCATTCAGAGGAGTGACTATGCCACAGGGACCTGCAATGGAAGAGTATTTCCCGGAAATCACTCACTCCATCCGTGTGGACAGCAATCCTGCCACTGTTAAAATTGAAGGGAATCTCTACAACGAAAGAATCACACAAGTGGACAAACCTTTCTTCCAGGCATTTTCCTTCCCCTTGATTACAGGCAACCCAACTTCCGTGTTTTCCCAGGGCAATTCCATAGTCCTCACTGAAAATCACGCGCGGAAATATTTCGGAGATGCCAATCCCATCGGCAAAACTTTATCCGTGACCTACGGGCAGGAAAAGGGTGATTTTGTGGTCACGGGAGTTGCGGAGCAACCTCCTCCAAACTCCTCCATCACCTTTGACATACTGATTGATATCGAGAGTGGAAACAGACTCCAGATGAACAGAAGATGGCAGGATAATTGGGGTGGTTTTGGATGGCAGACGTATGTTCTCCTTAACAACAAAGATTCTGTCAGCCGCATAATGGATAAGTTCCCAAATTTCACCAGCCAGTATTACGCACCTGAAATCGAGGAATGGCGCAATAGGGGACGGTGGAAGGGGGAAGGCTTGCCTATTTCATTCGGGCTCCAGCCCATCACACGTGTTCACCTGGACCCACGAGTCCAAGGGTCACTCAACATGAGCGCTATATTCATCCTCAGCGGCATCGCCTTTATTGTGCTGTTCATCGCCTGCATCAATTTTACGAACCTCTCCATCGGACGGGCTTCCACTCGTTCCTTAGAGGTCGGCATGCGTAAAGTCCTGGGCGCAGAACGACATCAACTCATCCGTCAGTTCTGGGGAGAATTCCTGGCTATAACTGGAATTGCCTTGGTTGCTTCTATTGTCCTGGCGGAGCTGATGCTTCCGACCTTCAACCGTCTTTCTGGCAGAAGTCTGAGCCTTGGAGGAATTTTTCAACCTGTACAGATCTTATTCCTCCTGGCTCTGTTCATCATTGTGGGTATTGCCTCAGGAAGTTATCCGGCTCTGGTCATGTCCGGATTCAGGCCAGTGGAAATCCTCAGAGGGAAGCTGAGAATCGGTGGAAAAAAACCATTAACGCGAGCCCTAGTCGTCGTCCAATTTGCCCTCTCCATTTTTCTCATCATTGCCACAATCATCATGGGACGCCAGATCCATTTCATGGTCACTGCGGATCCCGGCTTTAACAAGGAGGGAGTGGTGGTCATTCCAGTGCAAGAGTCAGAGGCTGAAGCCAGCAACACTATCATGAAGTTATTCCGAGAACGCATGATCCAACAGCCAAATGTCATCTCTATCTCGGGATCAAGCACTCGCATTGGCGATGTGGGCGTTTACCCCTTCAAAAAGGATGGCCGGGAAGTCCTGGTGTACCAAAACCGTGTGGATTATGATTTTTTCAAGACAATGGGTATCGAAGTGGTTCAGGGACGTTCCTTCTCTCCCGAACTCGCCACTGATAAGGAGGGTGTGGTCGTCAACGAGAAACTACTCAAAGACCTGGGAATAGAAGATCCCCTGGGCAAACCGCTCAAGGGATATTACATCCCTTTAACGATTATCGGCGTGGTCAAGGATTATGTCTTTGACGATTTCCGGAACAGCATCCTTCCGGCTCTGCATCATAACAAGCCGAACTGGGGAATTAATCAGATGCTGGTGCGGATCTCATCGGAAAACATCTCCGTGACTCTTGCGCTGTTGGAAAAAACCTGGAAGGATATCCAGCCGGATAAACCCTTTATGTATTCATTCCTGGACGATACGCTGGAGGCCATGTATAACGAAGAAAAAAGATGGGGAGCAATCGTGGGCTATTCCTCAGCGCTGGCTGTTCTCATCGCCTGTATGGGCATCTTCGGGCTGACATCCATCGCTGTCAACCGCAGGACCAAAGAAATCGGCATCCGCAAAGTCCTGGGGGCCAGTGCACCTCAGATCATCAATATATTGATGAGGGAATTCTTCTTGCTTGTGGGAATTGCCAATATCATCAGCTGGCCTTTGGCCTACTTTGCGATGAAGACTCTTCTCGATAATTATTATTACCGCATAACCCTGGGACTGCAGTATTTCATCCTGGCAGGAGTCCTGTCCTTCCTCATTGCTGTGCTCACCACTGTTTTCCTGGCCACCAGAGCAGCTGTTACCAATCCTGTGGACTCACTCCGGTATGAATAGGGGGATGTTTTTTGATTGTATTGTGGCTATGACCTGAATAATTTATAGCCTAATTTTTTTTGATTTTTGTCCCAACGTTTCACTAAATACTTCTTTTCAGCCTCGAACACTCTGACTATGCTCTCAAAATATTCTTCACATTCTTTCGTATCCTTTTGAGCGGTTTTATTGACAAACGACAAGATTCGGGAATGGTAAAACGGGATCATCGACTCAATCAATTGTTCCTTGGGAACTAAATAATTCCGGTAGGCAATCGCATAATTAAACAGAATCCTCGCCCAGAGATCACTCCGATAATAAAATTCTTTCTTTGGAATCTTCTTTGTTTTTTGAATCTCTGTGAGTTCAGTTCTCGGGAGAATTTTTTTCCAGATATCTCCGAATGTATCAAATCCCGAGATGAAACTCTTGTACAGAGCGTCCGTATTTACTTTGACAGGGGGTGGGTTCTCTTTCACACCCAGGCCGAATCCAAATATGCTGCTCGGCCGGCTTGTTCTAATATCTTTCCAGAAATACTCAAAATCAATCATCAAGTCAAAAATGGTCGTGATCACCTGCATAAACATAGGGCCAAGATGTTTGGCCGGATCCTTGGTTCGATGGCTCTTGGGCGATCCCAAAAAAGTCTGACAGACGTTAAACCTACGGGCAATGGCGACTGTTGTCATCCATATATCGATCCCATAATTGGCAATCCTTTTGTTCCATATTTTTTCTGATAAAAATGCTTGGGCCATTCTCCTCGAAAACCCAAAATCTCCCCCTATGGGCTGCCTGACTCTGAGACCGAAAAGAGTCCTGAGGAGCGGATAGGCAATATGATTCGTGATCGAGCCGTCATACTTGTGCCGGATATAAATGGGCGTGACATATTGAAAACCCGAAAAAAGCGGCTCGCCTAAGTATTGAATCCATTCAGGAGTGATACTCTTCAAATCTGCGTCCACAACCACCACCGCCTTGGCTTGAAGTTCAACAGTCGCTTCAAACAGATTCCTTAAATTGCTTCCCTTGCCCGTGACTCCTTGTGGAGTGGATATATAAATCTTGGGGATCTCTGTGGGTGTGTTGAGAAAAACATCTTTTGTTCCATCCGGTGACCGATTGTCGGCATTGATAATCACGGATTGTTTATCGGGAAAATATTTGATCAGGCCCTGACTGGCCACCTGTGTTGGATAAGAGATTGAATCAGCCTCCTTGTAGGAGGGAATACCCACAATGATATCTACCTTCTCCACACGGTCGGGATTTTCGACGACGACTTCCATTTCATTCTCCTCACATGAAGAAATTATACGATTTTGAGTCTATCTGTACAGCAGATATTTTTGACGAAGCTTTGCAAACTTCTCAATCTCTCGGTTCCACTCCTCCAAAATAGAGTCTGGATTCCTCATTTTATTGATAGAATCCCGGAAAGACTGGATGCCGATCAACCGCTCCAGATTCCGTCTGAGCTCAAGCTTTTCAGGATAAAGTTTTTTCAATGTCACCAGGAGATAAACCATGACTTGGACCGGACGCATCTGTTCCCTGTCCGTTATGACCATTTCTAAACCGTGGACCATTTCATCCCTGTATTTTGACTGAGTGGCCGCTCCGGGAAGACTCACTGGGGTGTAGGATACCGGCTTAAAATAAATTCCTGGCAGGGCGTAGTCATTCATCACGTCCGCAAGTTTCACACTATCGATCCAGGGTGCGCCAAACTGCTCGAACGGTCTCATCGTGCCCCGTCCTTCAGAAACATTGAGCGCTTCCACCAAGCACAATCCTGGGTATAGAGTTGCGGTCAGTATGGACGGAATATTCGGGGAGGGTTTGATCCAAGGCAGCCCCGTCTCATCAAACCACATATCTCTCCTCCAGCCTTCCAGCGGAATAACTTGAAACGTCAATCGTCCCATCCGCTCCATCCAATTTTCCTCTTTTATCATCCCTGCCAGCTCACCCGGAGTCATTCCGTACCGGATGGGGATGGGGAATTTCCCGACAAAAGAGGCATACTGTTCCTCGAGGATGGGGCCTTCGATAACGGTCCCCGTTATCGGATTGGGGCGGTCAAGCACGATAAACTCTTTTCCCAGTTCCGCAGCAGCCTCCATAGCTAAGCCCATCGTGCTGATAAAAGTGTAAAACCGGGCACCGACATCCTGAATATCGAAGAGCAGCACATCGATGTCTTCCAACATCTGTTCGGTGGGTTTGAGATGTTCACCATACAAACTCCAGATGCGAATTCCTGTCCTCTCATCTATATAGGATGCGACCTTCACAGCATCAGGGAAATCTCCTCTGATACCGTGCTCAGGGGCAAACAGGGCTTTTATTTCTATTCGAGGAAATTTGGAGAGAATGTCCACGATATGTTCGCCGTTTGAGGCGATTCCCGTTTGATTGGTGATGATCCCCACTCTTTTGCCCTCCAAAAGTGCCATGTGTTTTTCCAGAAGAACGTCCAATCCAACTTTGACTTTTTTCTTGTCAGCCCGGCAGAAGAGAAAGACAGAGGTGCATAAAAAGACCAGGAGTGAGATTTTTAAGAATGTATTCCCTCTCATTGAATATACTTATACATAATAATACTGAGAGAGACAATTGCTAATTTTCACCATAGAACCAAGTCAGGGGACATCAGCGGTTCAAATGAGGTGAATGGCTCATCCACACAACCGCTCCATCTTTAATTCATGGGCAATGTAATCCGGCAGCAGCTTCCTGGGCCTTCTTTATCGCAAAACTCTATGCGTCCCTTGTTGGCTTCTACAGCCCACTGCGCTATTGCCAGACCTAGCCCTGCTCCCCCTTCTTCTCTAGAGCGAGCTTCATCAACCCGGTAAAAGCGTCCAAAGACTTTCGTGCGTTCGGCTTCAGGAATACCCGGTCCATCATCAATTATGTCAATAATGGCATGCCCATCGCTCTCTGTCTCCATCAGCACCTGTATACGGCCACCGGATGGGGTGTATCTGATGGCATTGTGAAGGATATTCATCACGGCTTGTCTGATCGTTGCCGAATCGATTGTGACCATAAGAGTCGAAGGGCCATCCATTGAAAGAGCTTGGTTCTTATCTTCGGCAAGAATACTCAGCGCATTCATGACTTCCTGTACAAGAGAGGTGAGATCTGTAGGCTGAGGATTCAGTTGAATTTTCCCGGAGCCTCCCCTCGTCAGTGTCAACAAATTATCAATCAGGAGAGTCAGGCGTTCTGTCTCCTCGAGCATACTGCTGATCGCTTCACGATAAGCGTCACCGTTGACCG
>JASFPJ010000206.1:0-6208 GCA_050116035.1 Candidatus Aminicenantota bacterium
ATCGGGTGCGGCTGAAGCGGTTCTCATGGCTCATCGGCTCAAAGAGAGGCCAAAGATCTTGATTCCTCAGACTCTTCACCCTCAGTATCAAAGAGTCATCAGGACGTACATCAAAAGTCTAGAGATTGAGATTCAAGAGGTCAAATACACAGAAACAGGAGAGATTGATATCGATGACCTCAAAGACAAATTGGATGACAGGACATCGGCTGTTCTTGTCCAATCCCCCAATTTCATGGGAATCGTCGAGGATGTCGGGAAAATTTCCGACATCGCTCATTCTGCCAGAGCTTTATCCATAGTCGTGATACCAGAGGCAATCTCCCTTGGAATTCTTGAAGCACCGGGTCAACTCGGGGCGGATATCGTCACTGGAGAAGGTCAGTCTTTCGGTGTCCCTTTGAGCTTTGGCGGACCTTATCTGGGGTTTATGTCCTGTTCAAAAGAGTTTATCCGCCAATTTCCAGGCCGGATCGCCGGGGAAACTAGAGACGTGGATGGGAAGAGGGGATTCGTTTTAACTCTGTCGACAAGAGAACAGTTTATCCGGAGAGAGCGAGCCACTTCGAATATCTGCACGAACCAGGCATTGTGTGCGTTGAGAGCCACGATTTTTCTGGAAACTTTGGGGAAAGAAGGGCTCAGAGAACTTGCCTGGCAGAACATCCAGAAAGCCAACTATGCTCTTGAAAAGCTCACTCAGATCAAAGGAATAAAACGGAAATTTAGCGGTAGTGTTTTCAACGAGTTCGTTCTTGAGTTCTCAGGAAATTTACCAAAAGTGGAGGAAACTCTCAGGGGCAAAGGGATTATCGCCGGCTTGAGTCTTGCTGAGTACTATCCAGAACTTGAGAACTGTCTTCTTGTCTGTATCACTGAGATGCACGGAAAGGAAGAGATCGACAATCTGGCTGCATGTTTAGAGGAGGCCGTATAGGAATTTATGATGATTCGAGAGCCTTTGATTTTCGAGATCAGCGAGAAAGGAAAAAGAGCTTATTCTCTGCCTGAGATCGATGTTCCAGTTAAAGAGGATATTCTCCGGAATCTTCCTCTAAGGAGTGATATTAAAGGATTCCCTGAGGTCTCGGAAGTGGAAATAATCAGGCATTTTACCAGGCTTTCCCGGACGAATTATTGTGTGGACGAAGGATTCTATCCGCTGGGCTCATGCACGATGAAGTATAATCCTAAGATAAATGAGAAGGTCGCATCCATCCTTGAGTTCACCGGGTCCCATCCATCCGCTCCCTTTGATTTAGTCCAGGGAAATCTCGAGATTCTCAAAACAACTGAGGAACTCCTGGCTGAAATCACAGGAATGGATGCCTTCACCCTCCAGCCTTCAGCTGGAGCCCAGGGTGAGTTGCTGGGCATGATGCTCATCCGGACTTGTCTTGAAGAGAGAGGGAATCCGAGACAGATCGTCTTGATTCCGGATTCCGCCCATGGGACAAATCCTTCAAGCGCTCACATCTGTGGCTATCGAGTCCAGGAAATCAAGTCCAATGAAAAAGGGACGATCGATGCGGATGACTTGGCTCAGCACATGACCGAAGAAGTCGCCGCGCTGATGATCACCAACCCGAACACACTGGGAGTGTTCGAGACAGATATGAAGAAAGTTGCGGAAATCGTCCATTCCAAAGGTGGATTCATCTACATGGATGGAGCCAACTTGAATGCACTCATAGGTGTTTGCAGGCCTGGAGATATGGATGTCGATGTGATCCATCTCAACCTGCACAAGACTTTTTCGACACCTCATGGAGGTGGTGGTCCTGGCTCTGGGCCCGTGGGTGTCAAGCGCGAGCTTGAGCCTTATCTTCCTGTGCCAGTCATAGAAAAGAGGAAAGATGAATACTTCCTCGGTTTCGATAGGCCGAAAAGCATCGGCAGAGTCCGCAGTTTCTTCGGGAATTTTTTGGTTGTCGTTAAAGCTTTATCCTACATTCTCGCTCTAGGGCCCAGTGGGTTGAGGGAGGTGGCAGAGGTGGCTGTCTTGAATTCTAACTACGTGCGCCAGAGCCTGGAGGATGATTATCATTTGAAATACACAACACCGACTTATCACGAATGTGTTTTTTCAGATAAATTCCAGAGAGAATTTGGTGTTCAAAACATCGATATTGCCAAAAGACTCATTGATTATGGCGTCCATCCTCCCACGATGTCATTTCCCTTGATCGTCCAAGGCGCATTGATGACAGAGCCGACTGAGACCGAAAGCAAAAGAGACATAGATATATTTATTGATGCGATGAAACAAATTGCCCAAGAAGCCAAAGAGAATCCGGAGGTTGTTAAATCAGCGCCGCACACATCCTATGTCCGCCGGCTGGATGAAACCACGGCAGCCCGAAAGCCTGTCTTGAGATGGCAGGAAAACCAAGAAATTGAGGAGTAAGTAAAATAATAATATAAGATGAAAACAGAATATTATTGCGGATAAAATGAGCATTCAAAACTTGATCATGAACCTCCAGAAGTTCTGGGCTGACCAGGGTTGTTATCTAGCTCAGCCTTATGACCTTGAAGTCGGGGCGGGAACCATGACTCCGGATACTTTTTTCAGGGTGCTCGATAAAAGGCCCTGGAAAGTCGCCTATGTCCAGCCCTCCCGGAGGCCCACGGATGGTCGCTACGGAGAGAATCCACACAGAGTCCAGAAACACTTCCAATACCAGGTGATCATCAAGCCATCTCCTCCGGATATTCAGCAGGTATACATTAAAAGTTTGGTTTCGTTGGGGATCAATGTCCAGGAACATGACCTGCGATTTGACGAGGATGACTGGGAGTCTCCGTCTATAGGTGCATGGGGTGTCGGATGGCAGATCTTGCTTGATGGGCTGGAAATCACACAGTTCACCTATTTCCAGCAGGCCGGAGGGATTGACCTTTCTCCGGTCCCCGTGGAACTCACATACGGATTAGAAAGGCTGGAAATGTTCCTCGAAGGGAAAGATGAGATCTATGATTTAGACTGGTCTCATGATGTGAGTTACCAGGATTTGCGGTATTTGGAGGAAAAAGAGTTTTCCGAATACAATTTTAGTCAGGCGGACATAAGAAGTCTGAAAGAATCATTCCGCCTGAATGAAAGAGAAGCCCAACAGCTCATCGATAAAGATTTACTTCTGCCAGCGTATGATATGTGCTTAAAGTGCTCTCATTATTTTAATCTTCTGGATTCCCGAGGAGCGATAAGCGTCACCGAGAGAGTAAAAATGATCGCTCAGATAAGGACTCTGGTTAGTCAGATTGCCCAGAAATACATTGCCAGGGAGGATTCTTCCTGATGGAGTTTCTCTTAGAAGTTTTCACTGAAGAGATGCCCCCGTCTCATGTCAAAACAGCTCTCTTCCAGCTTGAGGAGAAATTCAAACAGGAACTTCTCTCCCAGAGTATCGATGCCAAGAAGATTGAGATTTACGGAACCTGTCGTCGACTGATAATATTTGGAGATTTGGCTCCGGAACAGAAAGACCGGAAAGAAGAGATCATCGGTCCCCCCAAGGCTGTTGCTTTCCAGGATGACGGTATTCCTGCACCCGCAGCGAAAGGCTTTGCCCAATCACAGGGAGTTAAAGTCAGTGAGCTTGAAGTCATAAAGACGGATAAAGGTGAATATCTGGGGATAAAGAAAATTGTAAAAGGCAAACCCACTCAAAACATTCTCTCCGAGATACTGCCTTCATTAATTTCATCTCTGTCTTTCCCAAAAATGATGAGATGGGGGAGCAGCTCTTTTCGGTTTTCCCGCCCGATCAAGAACATCCTCTGCCTGTTCAACGAGAAACCTCTGTCTTTTTCTGTTGAAGGAATAACGGCCGGGAACTCTACGTACGGGCATAAACTCCAGTGTCCCAAAAGGATCAAGGTCAAAGCTTTCCGTGAATACAAAGCGACGTTAAAGAAGATGAAGGTTGTGGTGAACCAAGAGGAGAGAAGAAAAATGATCTTGAACCAGATCGAGAGGAAGCTGGCCTCGTTGAATGCCAAGTGTTATCCGGATGAAAAGCTGTTGGAGCGTCTCAGTTATGATGTGGAGTATCCTTATGTTTTTCTTGGTTCTTTCCCGGAAGATTATTTAAACCTCCCGATTGAAGTCTTGAGCACGGCTATGAGAGAAGGCCAGAGGCTGTTCTCTGTTGTTAAAGATAAGAAGCAGCTGCCGTTTTTTCTGGGAGTGGCTGATGGATACCGGGACGTCAAATCGCTCATTCAAAAAGGGAATGAAAGAGTGCTGAAGGCTCGACTGGAAGACGCCAAGTTTTTCTGGACACAAGATCAAAAGTCAGGATTGAAGGATAAAGCCATTGGTTTAGGAAGGATAGTCTTTCAGGAAAAGCTCGGAAGCTATGAGGATAAAACTCAAAGGCTGAAGAAAATTGTGGCCTACTTGGCTGACAAGATTGATGCCCATAAAGTCAAAAAACAGGTGGTTCAAGGGGCTGAGCTTTCCAAGGTGGATCTCCTCACCGAAATGGTGAGAGAATTCCCTTCGCTTCAGGGAAAAATGGGAGGGCTTTATGCCCGGGAGGAAGGAAATCCTGCCCCAGTCTGGAAAGCGGTGTATGAACATTATCAACCTGTCAGCCTGGAGGATGAATCTCCGTCTTCGTTGACCGGTTCAATCCTTTCCATTGCCGATAAACTCGACTCAGTTGTCGGGGCGGTGGGTGTGGGAGTCCAGGTAACAGGTTCAAAAGACCCATTCGGGTTGCGGCGGAATGCTCAAAGTATCTGTAAAATTGTCCTGGATAAAAAGTTCAGTTTTCCGTTCTCTCGGTTGCTGGATAAAGTGATTGATGTGTATGGCGCAAAAATTCGTGAACCAGAAGCTCAAGTCAAGAATTACTGCCTGGACTTTTTCTCGAACAGACTCCGCTATATTTATGAAAAAAAAGGCTATCGCTATGACTTGGTCAATGCGGCTATCTCTGCAGGGATTGATAATATTTATCATTCTTTTCTCCGGGTGAAGGCGTTGGATTCACTCAAAGACAGTCCGAATTTCGAGCCGTTGATCCTTATTTTTAAAAGAGTCAACAATATTCTGCGAGATCAACCCACTTTTCGACTCAATTCCGGGCTTTTTGTCGAAAAGGATGAGAGAGAGCTTCACACGACTTTTTGTATAATCCAAGACAATGTCCTTCCTCTGATCAAAAAAGGAGATTTTTCCCAGGCACAGAGAATCATTTTTAGGATAAAATCTTCTATAAATAACTTTTTTGACAATGTTTTGGTGATGGCGGACGAGATAAGAATCAGACGAAACCGCCTGGCGCTCCTCCAGGCCATCAACAAGCTATTGATTCAGGTCGCGGACTACTCTCAAATTGTCATCGAGGGTCAGAACGCATCTAAATAGACATCATCCTTTAAGCAAGAGGGGATTCCAATATAAATTGAAAAAGATTGTCGCTTCGAGTCTCCAGTAGATGATGAATTTACGAAATGAAAGGGATGAACTGGATTGATATGATGTGGTCAGGAATCGATTTCGTAATTAGTGATATCAGATTCCGGAGTTGCAAATTTATGCTCCAGCTCGAGCAGTTTCACCATTAATCCGGGGTAGTTTTTACCTTCGCCTTCACCGTAGGGATTAAACTGGACGCCCGTCCGACAAACCTCAATATCTTCCTCTGTGGAAAGCCAGCGCACTTGGCCGTGGAGTGTGAGGGGCGTTCTTTCCCCTGGGATAAATATTTTCACAGTGATATCGGAATTGATCTTAAGAGGTTTTTTCCCCGCATACCTGATTCCTCCGCAGCTCATGTCTTCAACAGGGCAAAATTCTTCGTCCCATGACTCATTCTTTTTTTTATCTGATGAGGAGGCTTTTTTTAGCGAATAATTGGCAGTTGCCCCAGGAACCTCAAACCGTCTGCAGACTCTTCTTTCTTTTCCTTTATACTCTGTCTTCGCTTTAGGTTTTCCCTGTTCTGTTGATTTTTTATCACTCATGCGAAAGATGTTTTCGACCGTTCTTTTTTATATGTGTTTTTTTCTGCCGTGTGAAATTTTCGCTCTGGCCTGAGAGCAACAAAATATTTCTTTTCCCTGGCTTTATAAGCAAATATACTCTATATCAAATCCGCTCAAAATGTCAAAAAAAATCATCAGAATAAGAGAGGACATAATTTTTACCAAGCTAAAAAAGAGGACAGATTTTTATGCTCAATCATTCGGTAAC
>JASFPJ010000207.1:0-6207 GCA_050116035.1 Candidatus Aminicenantota bacterium
AAGACCTTTGAACTCAACCCGGGCTATGCCATGAGTCATGCCCAGTATGCCTGGTTTAACCTGGCCATGAACCGGTTTGACGATGCAGTCAGGGAAATTAAACTGGCGCAGGAGTTGGACCCTCTCTTGCCGTTATTTTACGCCATGTCCGTAGGGCTCCATCGTATGGTCGGGAAGCATGATGAAGCCATCCAGGAATTTCACAGAGCCATTGAGCTGGACCCGGACATCGGTCTTGCCTATTTCCACCTGGGTTGTGTTTATCTTGACAAGGCAATGATGGAAGAGGCTGCATCCATTCTTAAGAAATCAATAGAGCTTGGCACGGGTTCAGGATGGGCTGAGGCAAAGCTTGGGGTTATCCATGTCTTGCAGGGAGAAAAGGAAAAAGCCCAACAAATCCTGGACGAGCTGGTTGAAAGAAAAAAGAAAACCTATGTCGAATCCTTCTCCATAGCCTGTCTCTACTCCCACCTCGGCCACACGGATAAGGCATTCGAATATCTGGATGTCGCCTATGAAGAAAAGGACACACTCATGCCTTATCTCAATGTCATTTCTGTTTTCGAACTAAGTAAAGAAGTCTATGCCGACCCCAGGTATAAAAAACTGCTGAAGAGAATGAATTTGAAGAAGTGACAGGACGACAAATCTTTCACTCATACCGCAGCGAATCCACAGGGTTGGTGGTGGCGGCTTTGATGGACTGGTAACTGACCGTTAGGAGGACCGTTATAAAAGCTAAAAGCGCAGACAGAATGAACACGGCAACTCCGATATGCGTTCTGTAAGCAAAACCATGCAGCCAGCGGTTCATGGCAAAATAAGCTATGGGACATGCCAAGATCAAGGCTATCAACATCAGTTTGATAAACTCTCTGGAAAGAAGAAAGAAAATATTTGAAACAGTAGCGCCGATCACTTTCCGTATCCCGATCTCTTTGGTTCTCCGCTCTGCTGTGAATGCGGCCAGACCGAACAACCCCAGACAGGCAATGAAGATAGCTGTGAAAGAAAAAACATTAAGGATCTGTCCTAATTTATTATCAGTCCTGTACATTTTATCGACTCTATCATCCAAAAATGTGACGTTAAAAGGATAATGGGGTGAATATTCCTTGAATTTCTTTTTAATAAAAGCGAGAGTTCCCGGGATATCACCGGGATTAATCTTAATGAGCAGATAGTTTAAATTCAGGTCAGTTTCTTTATCGACATGAAGAAACACGGTCGGTCCAATTGCCGAATGAAGGGACAGATGATGAAAATCTTTTATCACTCCTATGACCGTGCCTTCTCCCCAATAACCAAAACGCTTCCCGATAGGATTTTCCCAGCCAATAGTCCTGACAGCCGTTTCGCTTAGAATACAAGCTTGTTTGTCAGAAGGAAATTTCTCTGAGAAATTTCTTCCTTCTGTCAGCTCAATCCCTAACAGATCGATAAATTCGTTATCAACTGCAGCTGTGTTGAAGAGCTGCCATCGATTTTCTTCTGTTTGTCCTTCCCACCTGAAACTGTTCCGGGCATCTATCTCGTTCGGCAGATCACAAGAAAAGGAAGCACCAAGTATTCGGGGATTTTGTTTCAGATCGTTTCTCATGGTCTGATAAACATTTTTTAGATTCTCATCCTTTATATCGACAATCACGATTTGCTCTTTATGAAAGCCCAAATCTCTGGTTTTGATGTAATGGAGCTGCTGGTAAATGACCAGAGTTCCGATGATCAAAACGATTGAAATGGAAAACTGGAATACAACCAAAAAATTCCGGAAAGAAGATGAACCTTTATGAACCCTCATTCCTTTCAAAATATGAACGGGATGGAATGACGAGAGAAAAAGCGCCGGATAGCTCCCTGAAATGAATCCGACGATAATGGCAAGGATGAATAATCCCAGGAGTATTTCACTGTCACCAAAAAAATTGAAAGACAAATTTCGATCGACGAGTGAATTGAATGCAGGCAAAAACAGCTTAACCAGAAATACAGATATAACCAGTGCAGCCAGTGCAAAAATTATCGATTCGCTCATAAACTGCCGAATGATATGCTTTCTTTCCGCACCGACAACTTTTCTCACTCCCACTTCTCTTGAGCGGTATACAGAACGGGCTGTGGAAAGATTCATATAGTTAAAACAGGCAATAAGCACGATCAAGAAGGCAATAACGGAAAAAATATAAATATATCGAATGTCACTGTTCGCCTCTATGTCATTTCTTATAGTACCGTGAAGATGAATACCTGTTAGAGGCTGAAGATGAAATACGACATCCTCACGACCATATCTTCTTAGAAATTCCGGAAATTTTCTTTCCAGGTCATCCGGATCATAATCCTTTTGCAATCTCACATAGGTTAGAATTCGATTCGTATTCATCCACGAGAGAGAATAGCCTTCCCAAATCCTTTCCACGGTTATAAAGGAAGCTAAAAAGTCAAATTTAAAATGAGAGTTTTGGGGAGGATTTTTAAGGATTCCTGTAATTTTGTATTCATGTTTATTATCTATAAGCAGTGTCTTCCCAATCGGATCCTCATCGCCAAAGTATTTCTCGATCATCTCTTGGGTTATCAGAACCGAAAAGGGTTGGCTCAGCGCTTTTTCAGGATCGCCTGAAATCACAGGAAAAGTGAAGACATCGAAAAACTTCGTATCCGCAAGAAAGAAGTTCTTCTCTGTAAATGCATGATCTTTATAGAATACAGTGCTTTGGAGTCTTCTGATCCTGGCTGCGCTGAGAACCTCGGGAAAGTCCTGCATCAGGGCGGGTGCCAAGAGACCGAAAGATGACGCATTCATATCCAATCGGTCAGGAATTTCAAAAGCGATGCGATAAATATCCTGGGCATCTTCATGAAATTTGTCGTAGCTCAGTTCGTATTGGATGTACAGCAGGATGAGGATACAGCAGGTCATCCCTATGGCCAGCCCCGCAATATTGATGAATGAATATCCCTTGTGACTTTTGATGTGCCTAAAGGTGATTTTTAAATAGTTTTTAAACATGATAAACCCCCATAGGATGGAAATTCTAAGATAAGCAGGTATGGACCGGAGAACTTGGGCCCAATACCAAAATCTGGCTTTTTGGTGCCCTGCTTGTTGGAGGATTTCTTTGAATTCCTCATCCAGGTCGCCTACACACAGAAAATCGTCTTCGTATCTGGACATTCGGAGAAGAAGCCATTTGGCAAGATGAGGCGGAATCTTTTTATCAATCCTTATGGGCATTCGCTTTTGATTTTCGAAAATTCCGGTATGCCGTCCCAGATCCGTTTCTGCAGTTCCCGGGCTTTATTGAGGGCTTGGATGCCTGTAGGAGTGAGAGTGTAAAACATCTTGCTCCGCCCGCCTCTTTCAGCCACAGGTTTACCCCGGGTTTTGACGACATATCCTTTTCTGAGCAGTTGATCCAGAGAATTGTACAGTGTTCCGTAGATGACATTTTTTTTCGTGACTTCGGCCACTTGTTTCCGGATAGTCACTCCATAGGCATTATCCTTGAGCCTCCAGATCGCCGTTAATAAGATTTCTTCTGCAAGCGTGAGTTCTTTCATTTTTTTTCTTCCTTGTTTATTTGTACGTAATTTTCGGACAAAAGGTTTACAAATTAAAAGAACACACGGAACTCAAAATCTTCCAAGAGGATTTATAAGATTTTTCTAAATCATAAAAGGCCGGCAACCTGATAAAAAATAAGTTGTTTATTCGTACTTCAGGGAATCAACCGGAGAGGATGTGATGATCTAAACGCTGGTTTATCAGTCACTCAGCCTTCAAGAAGTTTTAAATATTCCTCTCTGCTCAACTGGGCCATCTTTAGATTGGCTTTGATAATGTCAACATCTACCTCTTCATATTTCGGAATGACTATTGGCCTTTCAACTCCGGGCTTATTCATGACAATATGGCTGCCACGAGTTCGTCTGACTGTGAATCCCACCCTCTCAAATGTTTTTATCAGGACTCGATAATGTTGAGGAGTTAATCTTGGCATTCCGCCTGACGATCATCGATTATGAAAGGAAGGGCCACGTCTATTCTCTGTCTCAATCTTGATATCTGTTTTTTTGGTGGAGTTCTCGCCACCTTGAATCCACTTTCTTTAAGGACCTTATCCAGAATCCCTCGTTCAAAACAGTCGATAAGAAATAACTGGAGCGCTTCGCGCAGGTTTTCGGCTGCCTCTGTTCTTGTTTCTCCCTGAGACCACACATCCAACACAGGACAACATGAAACATAATATTTTTTCTTTTTCGTGATTTTTATGGGCAATGAAGCATGGAAGGTCACGGATGTTTTCATATTTCGAAGACGTCTTTCTAACATTTTTATAATCCCTTAAAGTAAGTTTGTCAATCAAGCTCTTCTGTTCTCACCTCATATAAACGAAAGATCTCCATTCTTTTTCTCAATCCTCTGAGCCTTTGTGAATAAATCCTTTATGCGGGCGCTCTATTCATACCGCAGGGAATCGACAGGATTAGCGGTGGCGGCTTTGATGGACTGGTAGCTGACAGTGAACAGGGCAATAACTAATGCTGCCAGAGCAGACAGGACGAAAATCCAGAGGCCCATTGAAGTCCTGTAGGCGAAGTTTTTCAACCATTTGCTCATGAAATAATAAGAGACCGGCCAGGCTAGAGCATTGGCCATGCAAACTAACAGTATAAATTCCTTCGATAAATTGGTCACAATATGAATGATCGATGCGCCGAGCACTTTCCGGATTCCTATCTCTTTTGTTTTCTGCTGAGCCATGTGGGCGGCCAGTCCATAAAGGCCGAGACAGGAGATGAATATTGCAATAAGAGCGAAAGAGTTGAATATCGTCTTCGTCTTCTGTTCGGAGTTATAGAGCCGCTCCACGGCTTCATCCAGAAACGTATATTCCAGCGGAAAGCCCGGATTGAACGCATTATACACTCTCTGGACCGAGGCGATGGCTTCCTTTGTCTGTTCTGACCTGAATTTAACGAATGCATATCTGTCCCAGCCAGGATCGATCCGCAGCACAAGCGGTTCAATCTCTTTTTGCAGAGATTTGTAATGAAAATCTTCGACAACCCCGACGATTTGTCCCTCATATTCCCAAAGCTTGAACTTGGATCCGATGGGATTTTTCAGACCCATGGCTTGGACAGCCGTCTCATTGACGATAAAGGACTGTGTGGAACCGTCCACCGGGAATTCTCTCGAAAAGTCCCGCCCGGCGATAATATTCATGTTGAATGTCTTTATATAGTCATGATCGACCGAAAACTGATGGATCGAGAGACGGGTTTCCGGGTCTTTCCCTTCCCATGAAAAAGCGCCAGTTGAGTGAACTGTGTAGGTCGGGATATCCGAGGAAGCCGTGACTCCGGTAATATTCGCATCCCGGAGAAGCTCTGATTTGAACGCATCATACTGGTTCCTGACATTCGCCCTCTTTCTAAAATAGATCATCGATTCCTTCTCATATCCCAATTCCTTGTTCAGCATATAATGGGTCTGTCTATACACGATTATGGTTCCGACAATGAGCATGATGGAGAGTGTAAACTGGACCACCACCAGCGAACGCCTGAACAGCGATTTTCCGGATCTGGATGAAAATGTCAGACCGGTGCCTTTTATCGAATCCACCGGCTTAAAGGATGACTGCACCAATGCGGGATAGCTTCCGGATACCAGCCCTGTAAGCAGCATGATGCCAAACAGTCCCATCAGAAACACCGGCTCTTTTATTGAATCAAGTGTAAGCAACTTCCCTGACAAATTGTTGAAGGCGGGAAGGAGCAGATAGACCAGGAATATGGCGGCGACAAAGGATATTACCGTCATAAAAAGGGACTCCCCGTAGAACTGAGCGATAATGTGATGTCTGGTCGCCCCAACTACTTTTCTCAGACCGACCTCTTTCGACCGTTTTTCAGACCGGGCTGTGCTCAAATTCATGAAATTGATGCAGGCGATCAAAAGAACAAACAGCGCGATCACCGAAAAGGCGAAGACGTAAATCGATTTATTCTCTGTACTACCGTATAAATCGATGGAATAATCAGAGCGCAAATGGATATCTGTCAACAGCTGGAGTATCAGTTTTGTTCTGCTCTCGGAGTATATCTTTTTTTTATAATCATAGACTTTATCTGAAATGTGCTGAAAGGACGCGTTCTCTGCAAGCTGAACGTATGTCGTGTAATTGTCGGTCC
>JASFPJ010000208.1:0-6188 GCA_050116035.1 Candidatus Aminicenantota bacterium
TAAGGATACTTTTTGCTTTCTTCCGCGGGGACCTTTCGGATAAACTCCAGGTACCCTCTGTATCCATTTTCTTTGACCTTTGCCGTGGGTTTGGGGATCATTTTGGCGGCTTTCTTTTCCAGCTCTGTCCACAGAATCTTAACTGGCTTCACTCCGAGGTTTTTGGATACTGTCTCCATATGAGCCTTAAGAGCCTCCATATGGGCCGCTCCAACGGCATCGATGGTTTTCTGCATTTTAGCCACATAACTCCCGACAGCTGTTTTATTTTTAGCCAGTTCGAGAACAGACCCCAAAGTGTCCTTTTCATTGGTCACAGCTGTGGACACCTGCACCCATGCCTTTTTATAGGCTTTACCTAGATCTTCGGCAGTGGCTTTGTTTAAGTTTTCCAGCGCCACAACCAGCTGATGACCGAGCCGGCGTGTTCCGTTGCTCGCCACTTCTCCGGCGATCTTCATGACCATGTCGTCATCCGCACTGGCCACGGTGTAGGCGCCCGCAGCCCCGATAATCGCAATGCGCTTCATCTGTGTGGGATCAGTTTTATCCACTCTATCACCTGATGTATGGTACCAGGGATCCGGCCAGGTGATCATCATGATACCCGGAACTCCCACACCCCAGTCATTGAAGATCTCATGATCTGAAGCGCCATAATGCGTCTCGATAGAGTAATAAAATGGTTCGTCCGTGCCAGTGGGGGCAACAATGCGGCGGAGATTTCCACGAGTATGAATCCGACTCCTGTTTCCCTCTCCGACATAGCGATAGTAATTCTCCATGACATCGTTGATGTAGTGGGCGTTTCCATATGTTGTCCGCATCAGGCACATGAACGCTTGGCTCCTGCTCAGGCCGACACCCACCATGTCCATGTTGATGTTGCAGAGTGTCTTCTCCATGATCTCCTTGTTCTCCCTGACCCAGGGTCCAGTCCCAGAAAACTCGGGTCCCCAGAGAAAACGGATCGTTCTTTTCGGACGAGGAAGTCTCCCTTCCTCAATGAGAGTATGGAGTATACGGGCCACTTCCATTATGCCCGCACTTCCTGATTTATTATCATTGGCACCTTGCTTGACAATTCCTTCGAAAAGATGGGCAGAGAGTATGACTTCGCCCGCATTCGGGTCTGTTCCGGGGATATGGCAGATGACATCCTGATACTCATAATCCTCCATCCTGGCTTCAACCTGGGCATGCACAGTGATCTTCTCTCTTCTGAGTAGACGGCTCTTGAGCAATTCTCCTTCACGGAAGGGCAGGAGAAACCCGAATTTAACCTGTGGAGCCTCCTCTCCAGATACGCCTCTCCGTCTGTATATGCCCCTCCATGGGATCTGAAGAGGGTCGAATGAAATCCTGGATGTGCTGATGGCAATCACTCCCAGGCCTCCCCGCTCTCCACACGCAAGGTTGTGGACGGTGCTGACACTGCCTTCTGTGACCACAATCTTTCCTCCAACCTCCGCACTCTCGATTTCTGCTTTGGTGCCGCGGCCAACCCAGACCAGTTCCGCTTTTACATCCGCAGAACTGCTTCCCCGGGCGAGCATGGCTGTCATATCTTTGTAAGAAGCCAGTTTTCTGCGCTGCGGTTTGATTTCCCAGAGCTCTCCTTTAATCCCATTCCAGGATTGTCCGGCTGGAAATCGCACAATCTCCGCACCAGGAAGGCCGTAATGTTTCAGCTGGTCGTATATGTACTGGGATTCGTAGAATGTTCCGGCATACTCCTCAGCCAGTCGGTCTTTGTTGTAGCCGCCGGTTTCCATGATGGTGTTCCAGGCGGTCTCGCCCGATGCTTCGCCGATGATCTCATCCATCTGTTCCTCAGGAAGCAATGTCCAGATAAGCCATGGAGTCATCTGGGCTATCGCTGCACCACCTGCCAGAAGAGCCAATACAAAAAGTGAAACAAGTAAACGTTTAGCCATTTATTCCTCCTTCATGAGTGGAAAATAGGATCATGTATGGGAAATTTCTTAAGTGATCCGTTGCGGCTTCTATCCAGAAAATCGAAAATACATGCGAAATCAAACATCGACTTGGATACTTGCATATACCACACAGAAAATACCTGGTCAATAAAAAAGCAAAAAAGGGGACAATCCCCTTTTTTAGAAGAAAAGGGACAGGCCCTTTTTAATTCAAAAAATATTGAAAGGGACAGGCCCCAAAAAAAGGGGCCTGCTGTATGCGCTCAGTAATTCGGTAACACTTTGTGGATGTCATTGCGAACGAAGTGAAGTAATCTCATCCTTATGTCATTGCGAGCGAAGCGTGGCAATCTCGCATGGAAAAAATACATTTGTTTTTAAGGGATTGCCGCGCTTCGCTCGCAATGACACTTTTGCCTTCAATGTTCTTACCAAAAGAGTTGCCTAATTACTGAGCATAAACACCCATCTCCTTTTTTGTGTTCCCCTGGGGGAGTCTCCACATGGAATATTTGGTGTTCTCAGTCGTCTTTTATTAATAAAGGATGAAAGAATTGATGTGGAATTTAAATTTTGATTGAGTATGATAAAAACAGTTAGTTCACCATTCCCGATTATTGAAAAAACAGCCGTGGCTGAAAAAAAAGTCAAAGCATCCAGAATCTTCGAGGCCCTGATGGCGCATAAAGAAAAAGTATTTTTGATCTGCCTGGGATTTTCCAGGAATCCCGCAGACGCAGAAGACCTGACTCAGGAAGTCTATCTGAAAGCCCATAAAAAAATTGACACAGTCAAAGATTCAGAGTCGTCAAAATACTGGCTCTTCAAGGTCACCCGGAATACATGTCTGGATTTTCATAGGAGACATAAGCACCGACGTCACACCCCTCTTGGACCGGAACATGAGCAGTCCGAATCCATGACGCCAGAGTCGCAATTGGTTTCCCGGGAACAACTTCAGACCTTGAAAGCCGCCATCCAGCAGCTGCCCAAGAAACAGAGGGAAGTCTTCATTCTGAGGGAATATGGAGATCTCACTTATCAAGAAATTGCGGATATGTTGAAGATCAACAAGGGAACAGTCATGTCCAGATTGACCCGTGCGCGGCGGGCACTCATGAATCAGATGAAGGGAGAATAAAATGAAAAAATCTCATCCGTCAAACAATAAAGAAATTTTTGAATTCACAGGTCTCATCCAAAAAGAAAAGGAAGAGGCTCTCCAGTACTTTCGAAAGAAGGAGTTTGGCACTCGACTGAAACAGAGGATAAAAAAAGAAGAGTCGAAAACACCTTCTCCATCAGTTTTCTGGTTCCGGAAGCCGGTTATTGCTGCGTTTGGAGTGGTGTTTCTCATTGTCCTGGGTTGGGTAATCGCGACACAGCTCTTTACTCTAACTCCATATGAAAGAGACGCCAGGGCTGTAGAAAAGGCGCTGGTTCAAGCATTTGAAACCAACGAGCTCATGATAGCCCAGAGCGTTCCTCAAATCGAGCCCCAACCCGGCGCGGACAATCTTCATGAGTTTGAATGGTCGCTCAAGCGAGTCATCTTTTCTGCTCAAAGAGAAAACATCCCCGATAGCGACATCCCGCAAATTTTCAATCAGGTTCTTCTCAAAACCGCACAATTTAGAGAGTCAGAAGACAAAGAGCCAGAGGAAATGAAAGACGAAAGTGAGTTTGGACGCTTATTTGAAGAAAAAAATTCGCAACAAATCTTTTATCAAATACAAGACTAAAGGAGGCCAAAAATGATACGAAAAGCAATCGTCGCTTGTATTCTCATTTTTCTTTTTATGTTTTGTTTGAATCTCACGCCATCCTTGGGAGCTGACACACCCGCAGAAGAAAGTGCGGGCCACGCACTCCTGGATTCCCTTGTCGTCGCCTTCAAAGAACTGGCTGAACACAGGGAAAATGTTATTGAGAGAACCGAAAAAGCACTGGTCAGCATGATGAAGGAAGCGAAAAACGCCAAAGCCCAGGGACAGATTGATACTGTGTTTCTCAAACGGTTCCACAGAATCCTGATGGTCATTAAATGTGTTATTACTCCCATTCCCAAGGACGATGCAGGGATCATGAAACCACTCTACTTAGGAGCAATCAATAAATTTATCGAGGATATCAAAGGTGAGCCATTCGATGTTGAAAAATCAGGATCGGAAGTCGCCATTAACAAGTTCACCCAGGCGGTCTCCCACGAAATCATCGATCTGCGCATCTATCTGGATAATAAAGAAAAGAGGGAGAAGCTGATCGAGGAGTACCAGGAACTTTTGTCAATTAGCAAGGAAACTCCCGAATCAGGCGAGAAAGACAGACAACTGAAGACTATGAAAGATATATCGCTTGTCAACGCTGCCCTTTCAGACTACGTGACGGACTACGGGGTTGCGCCCAAGCAAGCAGGCCAATATGAAAGGGAGAGTGAATTCCATAAAAAACTATCTCCTTTCTACATTAGAACCCTTCCCTTTAAAGATGGCTGGGGAAATAGCTTTCACGTTTACACCGGAAAAGCGTGCAATGGCATTTATGACGGGATCAAAGGCTGCACGGATAAGGATATCATTGTGATCTCCTTCGGCCGGGACGGGAGGAAAGATAACTGGAAGTACAATCCTAAGGATCCGGAAGCGGGTATCTATGAACTGACATCTGATAAGGATTTTGATAAAGACTTTGTCATGTGGAATGGAAAGCCGATCAGAGCGCCAAGAACGAAGAAGAAATAAAGAAGGTAAGAACGTTCCCTAATATTACTTTTTTGAATTCACAGCCTTAAAATAAAATATTGAAAGATTGGGGACAGGCTACTTTTTTCAGGGACCGTCTCTTTCAATCCTTTTGTTAAGAAAGATAGGGATTGTCCCTCTTCTCCGGGAAAAGTTGCCTATCCCCTTTTTTTTTGACTGCCTTTAAGCCCTTTACCTTTTCTATTCATCTCTCTTTAAAATTTCAATGAAATAAATAGTGTTCCTGGTGGAAAATATTAGAAAATCCACACAAACAGACAGAAAATCCATGACATTTCTTGCACATAAGGTATAATGAAATGCTGACATGCAAACTGTATTCATAACCGGCGCGAACGGATTCATCGGATCAAACCTGTGCCGGCACTTCCTGAAGAAAAACTTCACTGTCCACGGTCTCGTCAGGGAGACATCCGACCTTCATTTTCTGGAGGGCCTGGATGTCAAACTGACCTACGGCGATTTGAGCGAAGTTGAAATGATAAAACTCCCGGAAAACCTGGACTACATCATCCACTGCGCCTCAGAAGTTTCTGATATAGCAGATAAAAAAAGTTGTGAAATAAACATCTGTAGAGCGACAGAAAATTTTGTGAATCACGTCATGAACACCACTGCCAATCTGAAGAAGTTTATCTACATGTCCACAGCTCTTGTCCTTGGATATAAAAAACTAAACATCTCTGAGGAAAATCCAGGCAAACCAGCTAATTTACATTACGTACAAAGCAAAATAAAAACAGAGAAACATCTTCTTGAAGTTCACAAAAAAAACGGCCTTCCCCTGGTTATTATGAGACCCGCTGATGTCTACGGCCCCTATGATAGGACCTCATGTGTCCCTATAGTCAAAGGATTAGAAAACGGACTTCCGCCGATTGTCGCAGGCGGGAAATGGATTTTCCCTTTATGCTATGTGGACAATCTCAGCCTTGCCACCTATCTCGCCTGTGTCACTCCAAGCATCGAAGGAAACGCCTACACGGTTACCAACGGTTCAGACGTGACCTGGAAAGAGTTTTTCTCTGTCATACTGAAAAGAATCAATAAAAAACAAAGATTTTATTTACCCAAATTCACTCCGTTTGTTGTGGCTTTCTTCTCGAATATCATCCATTTCTTCGTCCCATCCTTTGAACCCCAGCTGACGTATTACAGGGCCAAAAGAATCACATCTCACACGAATTATGACATAACAAAGACTGTCAAAGATCTGGGATTTACTCCTGACAATGACACAGAGAAGCAGTTTAATGCCATAATGGATTGGTATCTGGCTGAGCAAAAATCAGGTTATTTAGATTAGAGCAAGAGTTATCGCATGACTTCCTTTTTGAAGGATTTCTTCCAAAACTATCTGACGCTGTACACACTTCTGTTTTTTATCTATGCCCTTGGTTTCACGCTGCTCTCTTCTTTCTTTCACTATAAAAACCTTCAAAAAAAGTATACGGATGACCTCCGGGTATTCATTCGCTACTTCATG
>JASFPJ010000209.1:0-6187 GCA_050116035.1 Candidatus Aminicenantota bacterium
ATCGCCTGGGCCGCATCTTCAATCACGAATAGTTCATACTTTTTGGCCAGAGCGAGGACCGGAGTCATATCGACACACTGCCCGTAGAGATGGACAGGTATTATGGCCTTAATAGATGAAACATCCGGATTTTTGGCTAGTCTATCGAGAAGTTCTGCCAATTTTTCTGTGTCCAGGTTGTAGCTTTTCTCTTCGATATCACAGAAAATCGGTCTTGCTTTTATTCTGGCTACCGCGCCTGCTGTTGCAAAAAAAGTAAAAGGAGTCGTGACGACCGCATCATTCTCTCCCAAGTCAAACGCCATCAATGAAATGATCAACGCATCCGAGCCAGAGGATACGCCAACTGCGTGTTTAGTCCGGCTGTATGCGGCAATTTCTTGCTCCAGCGCCTCGACTTCAGAGCCTAAGACAAATTTCTGAGAGGAGATCACCTCCAGGATTTTTTGATCAATCTCCTCCTGAATACTCTTGTACTGCGCTTTTAAATCTAAAGATGGAATATTCATCGGCTCTTCCTCTTTTTTCATTAATTTAGCACTGTATTGGAAAGGCGAAAAATTGTCAACAGGTCATGTAAACCAATGGGTTCGGGCTCGACATTAGACGTCTTTAACTGGAGTCAGACCTTGTCCTGAACCTAAATACTTCTGATATCCAGTCCTGACGCCAATTCATTCAATTTATTTTACAACCTTTTTCAATTTTTCTTTTTCGATGATCAACTGGGCCTGATAGGTTACATAATTAAGAAGAATCAATACTCTCTCTTTAGCTGTCAGTTCTTTTTTGAAGACTCCTCTCAATCCCTTCAAGGGTCCCTCCACGACTTCAATCTCGTCACCGACTTCAGGTTTTTCTCCGTACTTATCGATCTCGATGAGACCGTTCACTTCTCGGGATTTAATCTCATGGATGACTTCATCGGGAATGGGCACAGGAATCTCTCTGACTCCGACCACTCTTTTGACGCCGCGTGTGTATTTCACCAGCCGATACTGATCAGGAAAATCGAAAGAGATAAACTCATATCCAGGAAAAAAGGGTTTGATCCGGTCCTCGTGCAAGTATTTGGGATTATAAATCTCGATTCCTCCTTCTGTGAATAATCTCTCCACCTGAAATTCTTTTTTGGGCTTCGTGTTAATGACGTACCAGTTTTTCATCTTTACCTTTCATTCACGAGGCTTACCATCTATCCATTAAATAAAGGGGTCAGGGCTCGACATTAGACATCTTTAACTGGAACCAAACCTTGTCCTGAACCCGATCTGTCTAATGTCGAGCCCTGGCCCCATTTTATAGCAAAGCATCCTACTCTTTTCCATACAATCAGTCAAGCAAGCCAAAACCACGATAGAAATCAGGCCGTCTGTCCTGGAGAAAGTGTTTCTTGGCTGGAGTTTGAGGAATCTGGCTGAAGTCGCAGTCCGCATACAGGATGATATCTTCTTCCTGGGGCGCTTGCGCAATGACTCGGCCGTGTGGATCGACGACAAAAGATTCACCTGAGAAATGGACGACTTCCTCTTTGCCGACACGGTTAACGAGTGCGGCAAAATATCCGTTCTGGAAAGCCGCAACCTGAAGTTCCGCTTCGAATATCCCTTCTGTCCACTCCCCCAACGCGCCGGCTTGAGGGACAATAACTATCTCCGCCCCTTGAAGGCCGAGGGTTCTCATGTATTCCGGAAAATGACGGTCATAGCAGATGGCGATCCCAATGCGTCCGGCTTGGGTCTCATAAACGAAATTTTTATTTTCGCCCGGGGCATAATATCCTCTTTCATGGAATCCCGGTCCTTCCATGATATGAACCATCCGCGTGACACCAAGGAGTGTCCCATCTGCATCGATGATAGGAGAGGCATCATATGTTTTTTCTCCATCTCTCTCAAACACATTCAACACCGCAACCACACCGTATTGTTTCGCCAGGCTGGAAAACTGTTCGGTCGTCGGACCGGGGATAGGCTCGGCTCTGTCCAAACCGTCTGCTGCGGCAGGGATCTGTGGCAGGAAAGGAGAGAAAGCGAGCTCCGCATAAGCGATTAATTCGGCTCCGGCTTTTGCGGCTTTATGAAAAGAGTTGATTCCTCGCTTAAGGTTCTGCTTATAATTTGAAGTGGCGTGCTGCTGGATCAATGCAATTTTCATGCGACTCTCCTTATTTAGAGTAAATTTCCTGTTCTAACCTTGGCTTCATACTCCTCCTAAACTCAGTCAGCAACTCTTATTGATCCCTCTCATCTCCCTGGATATCATATAAAATTTCGCAGACTTTTGTAAACAGAAAAGAGAGAAAAGCCTCTTTTTTGTTTTCTCAGCTTGCCCTCTTTCTACCATTCTAAATTCTACTGATGACTATCCAATCCTTTCTTCGATTTGTATTATAGAGCCAATTTGACAATAAATTTTTCCAGTGATAGTGTGAGCGCGAAAATCAAGGGAAGGTAATTTCCATTTTAAAAATCAGAATTCGTTAAAAGGGGGATAAAATGGAAATGTTTAAAGAACAGCAGAAAAAGGGGAAAGGCAGATTAATAAAAACATTTCTTGTATTGATGATCTTTTCCAGTTTTTTTATAGCTCTCAATGAAATTGTCTATCTTATTTCTAATAAAGTACTCTTTAAATCTTTATCGCCGACTCAGATCATTGAGGGAATAGCGAACATATCTTCTGCGCTGATCGTAGTCGATTTTATTTTAAACCTTGCGGTCATCGTATTCGCCATAGCCATCTGGAAAAGAAAAATATGGGGGCTCTATGCCTATGGAGGCTATATCATTGTAATGAATTTCATATTGCCTCTTATCGCAGGTGTACCAGCCTCGAGCCTCATACCGGGATTAATAGCGCTTGTTATCTGGGGAACGATTGCTTATTCGTTATGGAGTGAATACGCCTAAGGGATAAGGGGGATAAGGGAACAAGCTATTTTTTTCGAGAGGGTTTAATTGATATCGGTAATGTGCAACTCCCAATTTACTGTTTCTTCATTAAATACGAGTTGATAAAACCTATCTTCGTAAAAAGAAAAGGGACAAAGGTGTTCCGGATTCATCTCTCTCACAGGAAGGAATGTTTTTTTTAAAAGACTGCCTTTTATATCAAATATCAGCACTTCATTCTCATTGGATTCCTTTTTAAAAGTCAAAACATAAATTTTATCATCTTGAACACTGAAATTTCGTATGGCCGGGAAGTGTTTCGGAAGATTGAGGTTTTTTATCATATAACTCGCACCTCGTTGAAACTTGATCTTGAAATGCTCATGAATTTCATCAATGAAACTTGATGGGATTTTGAATTTTTCAGAATTGTGTTCTATGGTAAAGAGTTTATTTCCTTGGACATCAAAGACATGAATGGCGAATAGAGGGGCATCTCCTCTCGCGAGATATATTCTATCCTTATAGACTGATACGAATAACGTATCTGATGCCCTGTCAAAAAAATTGGCTTGTTCTCGGCTTTGCAGATTAAACCAGTAATCACAGTTCAGGATTTCATTTTTCTTATTCAGATCAGTGTCAAAAAGAGTCACAGATAATTTTCCTCCTTTTTGAGGAAGAAAACCCAATAGTTGATCACCCAGAGAAAGGAATTTGGCATTGATTCCATATGGCAATTTTATTTCACGAATAAAATCACCTTTCCTCGTAAAATAAGAGAGGCGGCTCGTGCTGTTGGCCGCGATGTGACCCGGATTCACGGAGAGAACAAGCCCGCGCTCCTTGAGATTCATGTTGGCCTGTATGACATGGAATTCTCCTGGCCCCATCCCTTCTCTGCCAATTTTATTTATCAGACTGTAATCATCCAATGAATACAAATAAACATGCGGATAGTCTGAAATGATCATCTGGTCATTATCCACAATGAGATATCTTGGATCGAGCAAGTCAAAAAACGTGTGTATTTTTTCTGCATAAAGGAATGAAACACACAAGAGAACACCCACGATAGGAACAATTTTTTTCATTTTTCAATTCTCCGGCTTTAGCCATTTAATAACGATGTTTTATTGTTTAAGACCGCTCTTCGTTAAAGAAATTGCTAATGTCTCTTTAGTTGTAAAGATGCAATACAAAGAAAAAAGGTTTATTCTCTCTTAAAAGAAAAATCATAAGAAAAATTCAATCTCTTTTTATGAGATTGCCACGTCACTTCGTTCCTCGCAATGACAGGCAAGTGATATTGCCACGTCACTTCGTTCCTCGCAATGACAGGCAAGTGATAATGCCACGTCACTTCGTTCTTCGCAATGAAAGGCGAGTGAAATTACCGCGCTTCGCCCGCAATGACACATTTATCTTCAGTATCATTAATAAAAGTGCTTCTAAGAAAAGAAGCCTGTCCCCTTTTTTAAGGGACGACGTCTGTGTATTTAGCCAGGAAGGCAGAGCGATCGAAAATTTCCTGGAGTGTGATCCCGTTTCTTTGGATACTCTTGAATATATCAGCAATTCTTTCCTGCACGATTCCCACATGCAGCCTCATGAGTTGACAGTACTGGTAGGTCCTTTCTTTAGATCCGGCAAGAACCTGAACCGGACACCTTCCCCCGCAGTAGAAATGGACTCCACATTCAGGACAGCCCAACCATTCTTTGTATTCGACCAGTGAATTCAAATCATATTCATCAATATTGAGTCTTCTGTGTTCATCCAGCCCCCCGATCGCATGGGAAGACGGAAGGTCCGCACAGGAATAGACCTTTCCTGAAACGACATCATAGTTTTTGGCCAGCTCTACACCACACGCGGTATGCCCTCTTTCTGTGGATGTCAACAAAAAAAGAATGAGCTCATTAATGTGAGCGATGGGGAGAAGTTCTCCGCCTGAGATCTTCTGGACGTAGATGTCCATGACACTTTCGAGATCCTGGCCATACTGCCTCACGAAATACGGAAAATCCTGGAAAGGTTCCCGTTCTTCAGCCCAATGCCAGAAAAAATGGTTGACCAACCCTTCTTCGGACAATCTCATGAATTCTTCAAAGCAGTTGAGCAAAGATTGCTCTTCCCGGATAGTGGACCAATGCAGTATGTTTCCTCTATAGACCGAAGTGAATTCTCTGAGATTATCCCTAATTTTACTGAGCTGGGTTCCCTGACGGACGCGATTATGCTGTTCTTCATCACCATCAATCGAAACAGAGTACAGCCAGATATCTTTCATGAACTCCGGATAGGTAGCCATTGTATCAATCAAGAGTTCTCCATTCGTATAAACCATGAATCTGAATCTATCTGTTCCATGGGAATCTCTGAGAATTCTCCAAGTTCTTTCCATCTTGTCGGAAGCCAGGAAGGGTTCTCCTCCATAAAAACACACAGTGATCGTCTGGCCGGAATGGCGGTTGGCGAGCTCTTTGATAATGAGTGCATCACGCTCTGGTTCGACATCCTGGGATGTGATGACTGTATTCCGAGGATCATCGCTCCCCATTGTGATCGCACTGTTGACACACCCTTTACACTGGGCATAACAACGCCCCGTTATTGTCAGATGAATCATTATATCTTTATCGAGCTTGAGTATTTCTTTAGACAGAGGTGGTTTCCTATCGATCCTGACTGCACCATATCGAGATAAATCATCAAATCCCGGATAACTCACGCTCGGAACAGGTTGAACAATTTCTCTCTTTTGTTTCATAACCTATCTTTTAAAACCGATCACTCTATTTTTTGTTCCTCCAAGAACAGCTCGCTCTAGAAGACAATAACTTACACTAAAGGAAAATCTTGAGTCAATATTGAAGCATTAAACTTGAAAGGACGAACGTAAATTCGCACGTCTTTTAATATTTTATGGTTGGAAATAAGAAATCTTGAAGGAAGATGTGCTTCAATTTAAGACACAGAGAGTTTATATTTAATCCTAATCTATATCTTCTTCATCAGTTTCTGTTTTCTCGATATGCTCTTTGAGAGCAAGAATATGTTCCTTAGGTGTATCGACAAACTCTATCCCCAGCTCGAACAATTCGTCCGCATAACGGCTTTTAATCCAACGGACTTTTCCAAAGGCACTGATCAATCTGTGCGGTTTGCTTAATGTCAGGTCTATTTTTAAGGTTGAATTGATCGGTAAAAACGTGTTGGCTAAAATCCTGAGGCCCGTTGAAGAGATATCTTTTGTCAGATGATAGCTGATTTTTTTATCAGGCGTAAAA
>JASFPJ010000210.1:0-6183 GCA_050116035.1 Candidatus Aminicenantota bacterium
TCCGAATCTGTACATGGCTTTTGGCATTTCAGGAGCGATACAGCATCTGGCGGGGATGTCTTCCTCCAAATTCATTGTCGCCGTGAATAAGGACCCTGAAGCATCTATATTTAAAGTGGCTGATTTTGGAATCGTAGGGGACCTTTTTCAGGTCATCCCGCCACTCAAAGAAGAAATAAAAAAAATAATCTCCGAGTAAGCCGGGAGCAGCAAGTCGGGATCAGGGCTCGACATTAGACATTTCAGATAGAAGTATTAAAAAGGATTATGTCAGCCTAAAAATGTCTAATGTCGAGCCCTGACCCCTATTGCTTGGAAAGCTTCCTCTTTCCCTATTGTCAAAAACATTCAATTGTGCTACATTTTACCTGACTTTGGGTAAAGAAACAGGTGTAATCATTTTTTCCTGGAAAGGAGGACCTCCATGAAAAAACTATTTTCAGTCCTTTTTGCCCTGGCTTTATTGGCCTCGTTTTCTTTTTACCAGGCCGCGGCGGCTAAAGACCAGGAAGAGCCTGCAGTTGAGGTGGAAGCGGGTATTATCTGCAGGGATGTCCAGGACAGGGAACCTGTCGGAGAAGGAACCGAATTCGAAGCGTTGGTCGGAAAACTCTTCTGCTTCACAAAGATTGTAGGGGCCCAGATGCCTATCGAGATCACTCATGTCTGGTATTATCAGGAGACAGAAATGGCAAGGGTGAATCTGAAGGTTGAAGCCGCAGCATGGCGCACTTGGAGCACGAAAAACATCTGGGAGAAGTGGGTTGGAGACTGGCATGTGGATGTGATCGGTCCGAACGGAGAGGTGCTGAAGACCATAGAATTCAAAATCACAGAGTAAAGGAAAGATTAGTAAGGCCCTGATTTCTCCTTAATCAAGTCAAGAAGGAGCTGGTTTCTTTCTGACCGGCTTTCTCCCACGCTAGTCACATAGATAGCCGGTTTATCCACAACCGGACATTTATTCTCGCAAATTCCGCACCCGATGCACAACTCTGTGTCGATGACAGGAGCCAACGGGGTTTTGATCGTTCCATCGGGGAGTTTGACTTCTGTTTTCACCAGCTTGATGGCTTTTGGAGAAGTGGGGCAGTGTTCCTCGCAGACGATGCAGGGAGTCCCGAGGTCATAGGGAATACACCTGTTTTTGTTGACCCACGCCAGCCCGATTTTCACTTTTGTCTTTTCCTCTATGGCGAGTTCCTGTATGGCGCCCGTCGGACAGACCTGAGAGCAGAGAGAACAGTAGTATTCACAATGGCCGATTTCTGGGACCAGGATGGGAGTCCAGATCCCTTCCGGGCCGGCTTCTGATAATGCGGGCTGGAGGCCGTTGGTGGGACAGGCTTTCATGCATTCGCTGCATTTAACGCATTTCTGGAGGAACTGTTCCTCAGGCAAAGCTCCGGGAGGGCGGATCAGTTTTGGAGAGGCGCGTTTTGTCGAAGGAGAAAGTCGGAAAAATGGAACAGCCAATAATCCCAAAAGAGAAGTAAAGATGAGCTTTCGCCTGGACAGGTCAACTTTCTGGATCTCTTCGGGATAAGATTTGATCGGGAACGCCATGGCGTTTGTCGGACAGATTGCACTGCATGTGAAGCAGTACACACACTCCGAACTCTTCCATCCCTTTTCAGGAAAAGGATTGGCCTGTGTCTCGCAGTGGATGTTACAGAGGTGGCACTCGATGCATTTCTCGGTGTCTATCTTCAATTTGATGACATTCCAGCGAGAGATGAGGCCGAGGAAGGCGCCTAAGGGACAGAGATACCGGCACCAGAATCTTTCTCTGGACAGGTTGAGAAGGAGGAGGCCGACAAAAAGGGTGCCGATAAAGAATCCCTGGAGAAAAATTGGATTGACAGCCAGGTTCTCGAAGAATTGGACAAGACTGTCACCCAAGGAAAAAAAATGAATTTTGTAGAGGATACCGATGAAGGCTGAAAAGCCGTAGTTTGCAGCCGGCAGGATTCCTGTGACGAACGAGCGGTAAAGCAGGGAAAGAGGATCCAGAATCCCCACCAGATTGAGCGAGAAGAGCGTGCCCACGAGGATGAATCCCAGAATATAATACTTCCAGGCTGTCTGGTTGCCTTTGGATCTTTTCGGCCGGAGAAGCTTGGATTTTTTAAAGAGAAAAGAAAAAGCCTGATGGATAGACCCAAGGGGGCATACCCAGCCGCAAGCCACTCTCCCCAGGATAAAAGTCAGGACAACGGTTATCGCGGCGAAGACAAAGGAGGCAAAAAAAGCACGGGAAGCGATAAACGTGGTTAAAGCCAGAAGGGGGTCGAAATGAAAAAAGATCTCCACCCGTCCGATGTAGTCTTCACCCGGGAAGTGTGTTCTGAGCAATAAATAGAAAAAGAGGATGAAGAAGGCTGTCTGGCTGAGAATGCGGAGGGCCTGGATGAGCCTGTACTTTTTAGACCGTTCTTTTTTCAATTTTTAATTTCTCCAGGTTGATCTCTCCAAGCCCTTTCTGGTGGGCAATTTGAAGATAAGGAAGGTCTTGAGGTTGAATATCAAAGAATGTCGCACCGGCGGCATCCACGGCCACATAATCGACTCCGGCCACCACTGTCTTGAAGAGCTTGGCATCGGAGAGCCGGCCTCCCTGCGGCCCATTCCGGATGAGTATTCGGTATCCATCCATAAAACTCAGGCAGGGCTTGAAAAACGCCGCAAGGTCGATCATTGCCTGGTCAAGCTTCTGGTGGAGCTGATTGCGGTTTCCTCCCAGGGCTCCCAGCCAGTTTTTCATGCCCATTGTCAACCTGGAGAGGCTGTGTGTTTTAGCGATGGGCACGTTTATGATTTTGTCCGCTTCGACAAAATCCGTGTACACCTCCCACTCTTTCAGCCATTCTCCGTTGAGGGCCATCTTTTTCAGTTTATGAGGGTTGGGAAAGAGCACTTTGGCCCCAGCTTCCTTGGCTGCATCCGCAATACCCGAGCGGGCATAGGTTCTCCTGGCTGGATTGCAGGGATTATCTATGACTTTAACTTCCTTGGCTCCGGCTCCCAGGCAGAGTTCGATAATCGTCTTGACGACCTCAGGATTGGTGCAGGCCGCTTGCTTGGGGACTCTATCCCAGCCGATATTCGGCTTGACCACAACTACGTCACCTTTAGAGATGAAGCGCTGGATGCCTCCTAATGTGGAAATCGCTTCTTTCGTTATTTGCGCCGGGGATTCCCCTTGGATCCAGGCTAAATCAGGAGATGTGTTGTTTTGAGCGAAAAGATTCGGCTGGAATTTGAGAAGGATGCTTCCCACAGCCAAATCCTTGATAAATTTTCTTCTTTTCATTGATCCATTCCTTTCTCTAAAGAACTTTTATAGGCAATGATACCTTGATAGATTCCCTGGGCAATCTTCTGGCGGTATTCAGACGTCCTGAGCCTTTGTTCTTCTGTGGGGTTGCTTAAAAAGGAGATTTCGACAAGGACCGACGGCACCTCTGCGCCGATGAGAACCCAGAAAGGGCCTCCCTTAACCCCCAGGTTATTCACACCGCTGTACTTTTGAGAGAGGCTTTCAACCAGGTTTTTCTGGATGATTTCAGCCAGCTCTTTTGATTCTGGGATTTTTGTGTTCTGGAGGATTTTCTGGATGGTGTCCCCCATTTCACTGATGCTCTTTGTGGACGAGGCATTCTCGCGGGCCGCTGTTTCCACGACCGAAGGATCCTGGCTGAGATTGAGAAAAAATGTCTCCACTCCGGAAAGCTTCCTGTTGCGACTGGCGTTGGCATGGATGGAGATGAAGAGGTCAGCCTGCTTCTGGTTGGCGATCACTGTTCGGGTTTCCGGGGCGAGATAGATATCCGTCTCTCTGGTCAAAATCACTTCCAGGCCGATAGGGTCCAGGAGTTTTTTTAAACGAAGAGCGACATCGAGAACCACCTCTTTCTCCTGGTGATTATTTTTTCCGACACATCCAGGGTCTTTTCCTCCGTGGCCTGGGTCGATGACGACTCTCTGGATACCCAGGCCGAGTTGGCGGATCATACTTGTCTTCAGCCTGGGGGGTGGAGGAGGGATAGGTGATTTTTTGGGATAGACATCGATGATGATCCGGAAAGGCTCGGGGAGATGCCAGACACGATAGTAGGCCGCGTTGAAATCCAGGTCCACCACTACGCGCACGGTTGATGGGGTCTTTTGGGCGACGCGGACCTGGCTGAGGTAGTCACTTTCCAAAGAGTATGTTTGGTTGTGGAGCACGGGATTCAATCGAGCCCGGTAGATGTCCACGTAGACCCGGTCCGGAGACTTGAGCTCGTTGAAGTTAAAATCCCTCACCTTTCCCACCTCAATGACAACTCGGGTAAAGGAAGGATGGACGTGATGACGGATTGTATGGATTTCGACTCTGGAGTCAGGATGGGAGGGAAAGGCGAAAACAAGAAAAAGAAGCCAAACAAACGCCGTAAAAATCGCTTTCGCTTTTTTTCTCATCTGTAAGCCTATATATTCTATAATATAACTCAAATAATGTCAATAAGTTACGAGATTTTAGGCCCCGAACTTCTTTAGCTTGCCGGCATGGGCCAGCATCAAGGGCATGGCGTAGATGGCTTGAAACCTTCCCAGGAATCCCTGGCTGCACTCCCTTTCAGAAAACCGATTCACTCCGTCGGGTTGAGAGGAATTCGAGAAAAGGAGGAAAGGGTTGGGGTGCCAGGAGTGAGATTTTAAAACTGAAGGCGTGGAGTGGTCGGAGGTCACAACCAGGACTTCCGGCTTCAGGGCAAGAAGTCGGGGGATGTATCCATCCGCCTCCTCAATGGCCTTCTTTTTTGCATCAAAATCACCGTCTTCACCCGCCGAGTCTGTTTTCTTCAAATGAACGTAGAAGAAGTCATAGTCATTGAAGTTTTTTTCAGCGACGTCGAAGAGGTCGGATACATTTGCGCCGACATCCAGGATTTTCATCCCGACAAGTTTAGCCAGTCCTTTGTACATCGGGTAATTCGCGATGGCGGCGGCGTTGACTTTGTAGAGCTCACTCATCAAGGGAAGGCTCGGGCACCCGGAAAATCCCCGTAAAAGGACAGTGTTGGCTGGGGGTGAATCTTTCAGGATTTCTGTCACGCGGTCAATGAAGTTGTTGATGACCTGGGCTGTTTTTTCAGCCTCTGGGGAAAGGGCCTGGGCTGGAACTCTGGGTTGATTTTCTTTTTGAGGATCCGCATCGGAGAGAGAATCCGAAAGTCCCGTTCCTGTGAATTTTACCACAAACCGGTGCTCTTTTCCTGGATAAAATGAGACTTGTGTTCTATCGACTTCTTTAAGAGAGTCGTTGAGTTTCTGGCAGAGTTTTTCATTCTCGCTGGTGAGGATTCTTCCGGCTCTCCGGTCAACGATCAAGGCATCTTTGAGTGTGGCAAAGTTACCCCTGGCCACTAGGTCATTTTTCCCGACATCGACTCCGATCCCGAGAGCTTCCAGGATTCCTCTTCCGAGGATGTAATGTGTGGGGTCATACCCGAAGAGAGACAGGTGGGCCGGGCCGCTCCCGGGCGTGATTCCCATGAAGACCGGGTCCGTCAAACCACAGACGCTTTTGGCGGCGAGCGCATCCAGATTGGGCGTGTGTGCGGCTTCGAGCTCGGTCTTCCCATTCACTGGTAAGCCCCCCAGGCCATCCATGACAAAGAGGATGATTTTTGAGTCGGTTTGTACGCTTATTTCGCGAAAGATCGTTTCCCAGTCCATGGTCAAAACAACTATAAAATAATCAAAAATCGAAGTCAATCGGAGTCAAAGGTTAAGAATCCAGTCCTTCTTATTTTTTTAAAATATTCTTGTACTATTCATCTGACAATTTTAAACTATAGAAACTTCTTTGTTAGAAGGGAAAGTTTTTTTCGTGCGACAGTGATTGGAGAGGGAAGAATTATCCGAAAAATGGAGTGCCCAGGAGCGCAGAAACTTTATTGGCCTTTAGGAGAATGAGAAAAATCCTCAAACAGGAGAGGAATCAAACATAAATCAGTAGATAGATAAGATGCTCGGTGTCTATTATTGCAGCTTTTTATCCTTCCACATGTGTTTTTATTGGTCTATCTCCTTTAATACCGACCAAAAATTCTGTGATAGACCGGGCCGGTTGAATAGATAATAAAAGAGCCGATTGAGAAGCATTGTTCATGAATCTGAGCCCTAAGGGCGGTA
>JASFPJ010000211.1:0-6150 GCA_050116035.1 Candidatus Aminicenantota bacterium
GTTTTCTTCTTGGTGGTAGCGGGAGGATAGTTGCCAGGCATCTTAAAAACTGTGGCTGGAATATCGTAATCTTCGAGTATCTGCCAGAAAGCTCTTCCTTTTCGCGAAAGCTTGACTTCTCCTCCAGAAAGAGGAAGAACTAAATTCCCGATCTTTATTGTTTTTCCAGCCTCTCTGGTCTCGGCCCCTGAGAACTCGGGAAGGTAATTTTCTGGGTCCCTGTGGACGAAATCGAAGATGCCATGACCTCCGGGATTCATTCCTGTTGTGACATTCGACCAGGCGACAGGACTCTGAGGAGGAATGCTTGTCCTGAGGCGACGGAAATCTCCTTGATTCCACAGCTTCTGGAATGAGGGGAGTTTTCCCTGTTTCATCCAGACTTGAAGTAGGTGAGGGTCCATTCCATCCAGGCCAAGGATGAGGACTTTTTTTTGGGTGTCTTTTTTTCCTTGAGTTTTGGCCAACAGCTCGGAACCGCTACCCAGAGAGAGAAGGGCTCCGGATGCGAGGCCGAATTTAATGAAGTCTCTTCGATTTATCCGTTTCACTTTTTCTTTCCCTTCATTTTCTTTTTTTGATTTGCCTGATCATCCTGTGTATCTATCAAAGAATGCCCATCCATATGGGGAGGAATTTCGAGGCCAAAGAGTGTAAGTGCAGTGGGAGCGATGTCCATTATGGATGGACTGGCTGTGTTTATTTTTTGAGTGCTGAAGAAGATTCCCGGAACCAGCCTGGGATCGATGCAGTGGTCTCCACTCCATGCCTTGGTGTTGTCTTCAAAAATAGTCTCGTTCACTTTCCCTGTGACTGAATCCCAGGAGATTCTGTATCCTTCGTTGTATCCGACTATCAAGTCAGGACAGTTGTCTTTATAGGGACCTGGGAGGAATTCATCGCGGTCAAAAACTTTATTGATGGCCACTGAATCCTTATCATTATCCTCCAAACCGTTGAGTTTTTTGAGAAGCTCTTTCTTGAGAGCTTCGGTTTCCTCGCCAGGATTCACGACTCCTTTCGCTTCTCTGCCTTTCTGATTGAGATATATCCCGCCAAGGCCAAGGGCATAGACTCTTGTTTTTTCCCAATCCACGTCCTTGAACCACTCTTCGCTCTCTTTTTTTCCTTCCTTGAGAGAAAGATAGCCATTCAAGTAGAGCCAGGAATTCAGGTTCACTCCCCGGCGGAAGGATTTGAAACCGTGGTCAGACATGATGATCAGGGCGGATTTTCCATCTAATCTATCAAGAGCTTTGCCCACCAGTGTATCCATTTTCACATAAAGTTCTTCCATGACTTGTGCGCTCATTTTTGTCGGACCGCTCTGTGCGGCCGGGTGGTCCTTATCCAGGTAACGCCAGAACATGTGCTGAATGCTGTCTGTGGTTTCGAAGACACAAGTGACCAGGCCTTTTCGTGTCTTGTCTATGGCGTTGAAGAGCATGTCTTCCCATTCCTGGTGGTTTGAATAAGTGAGCTCCAGGAAGGCCTCTTCGCTCAGCGCCCCTTCGTTAAGAGCCCAGGTGTCGTTCGCTTCCCCGAGTGTGATGAAACTCCCCTGCAATTTGGCCAGGTAGACAGAGTAAATAAATGGATAAGAAATGGGAAGAGCCGGTTTCTCCGGGTCAATATTCAGAGGAGTGAGATACATCTCGAAATGAGGATGGATTTGGGATATATAAAAACGGCAGATGGCCCTTATTTTCATTCCCAATCCCGGACGGAAAGTCAATTTTATCCATTCGGAAAAAGTGTTGCTTTTAAGCTCTAGTCTTTGGCCTGACACCTCCAATACGGCTCCTTTTTTATCCTCATCGATGGTGATAGTCAGGGGAAGCCGCAGCTCCTCTTCTTTTTTGAGAAGGTTGTTTTCTGGACCTGAGATTGTGGTTTCTATTTCGTTTTCAGTAATGCGGATTGGAATGATGACTCCTCCTTCTCGCTTTTGAACCTTCTCCTTATCCGTTGTGTAGAAGAAAAAAGTTCCCTGGCTGCCTTTGAGGTCAGGAGCACACATGCCTGAGAGGAGATGTCCGGAGAATTTTTCTGGAGGGAAAGTTATGGGGACGCGGAGAATCGTGCTGAAAATGCCTTCCTTTCCCAGGATTTTCCAGAAGGGGATACTTTTGCGCAGGCCTTTGATCTCAGGTTTGGAGAGCGGGATATTGTATTTGCCCAGAGACAAGATTTTTTTGGGCTTGCCGATTCGGGCCGAGGAAAGGTCAGGGAGGTAAGTTCTGGGATCCCGGCTGAGAAAGTCGAAGATGTTGTGTTTGGACGGATTGGTGCCGGTCATGAAGGAAGACCAGGCCACAGGGGAAATGGCCGGAGTGGTTGTCTGGAGCTTGGCGTAAGCACCTGATTTTTTAATTTTTGAGAAATTCGGAAGCTTCTCCTCAGACATGAATTTTTCCACAAGAGTGGGTTCCATCCCATCCAGGCCTAGGATAATGAGTTTATCAATAAGGCTTCTTTTATACGCCTTCTGTCCCTTGATCGTCCGGATGAGAAATCGAATAGGCCAAGTCAGAAAGGAAAAGACAGCCAAAAAAAACGTCAATAAAAGGACCAGAAAAGAAGAGAGAAAGGCAAAACCCGCTCCGGGTCCGACATATGCCTGGAGGGGCAGAGAAAGAGCGAGGATGAGAAGGAATAGAACCCAGACTTTTTGATTTTTCTTCCTGTTTTTCATCGAGGTCATTTAAAAATTTTCCAGTATTATCTCTGCCAAATCAGAGATTGTGAGTTCCTCTCCATGCTCTGATTGTGACCAGAAAAAGGCATCATCCCAAGTGTGCATTCCTTGAAGGTTGGTCCGGCCGAAAACCTCTTTTTTCTTGACTGACCCTTTCATGTCAAAACCGGGCTCAGAAAGCGCGATCAAATCCGGACCTTGGGGAACATAAGGGCCTGAATAGATTTCTTCTGTATCGAAGACGCATTTAATGATTTTCTTGCCAGAGTATTCCATCCCTTCCAGCCTTTTCTTGATCTCTTGTTTAAGAATTTCTTTTTCTGACTGTTCGACGCATCCTTGAGGGAATTTTCCTTTCATGTTCAAGTAGATCCGGTTAGGATCCATGGCAAAAGCTCTTGAGGAGGGGCTGATCTCGGAGAGGCTTTCAGGCGATGGCGTCGCAAATCCCAAGTACCCTTCCTTCTCAAGCCAGGCATTGAGGTAGACTTCTTGTTCAATCCCTGTGAATCCGTGGTCAGAAAGAAGATAGAAAGGGCTGTCCTCACTGGCAATTTTTCTGTAAGACTCCACAATTTTATTGATCATTTGGTCAATTTGTCGGTAGTAATCGAGAAACTGACTGTGGCCCGTATGATTTTCATGTTCGTACGCATCCCATTGAAAGTGGTGGAGCCTGTCGGTTCCAGTCACGACGAATTCAAAATAATCCCACTCTTCTTTCAGCAGTGATTCCAAAGCTTTTTGGCGGGTTCCCAGCGTTTTTAAAAGCTCCCCCCAGAGATATTCTGAATCTTCTCTTGACTTAAGGGTATCGATATCTATCGTGTAGTCCATTTTTTCAAGAGTCGATAGGAATGAAAGAGGATAGACAGCCTTGGATAACTCTATGGCGACGAAGCCCGAGATAAGGATGCCGTTGATTTCTCGAGCCGGGTAGGTCGAAGGTTGGTTGATGATGATACATCTTTTTCCTTGCTTTCCGAGGACGTCCCAGAATGTCTCCTTTTTTAAGTCAAGAAAATTCGGAAAACGAAGAGAATATGAATCTTTTTTTAAATCTGTAAAGCCAAAAATTCCATGGGTGCCGGGATTCGTGCCGGTCATGAAATTCGTCCAGCTAACAGATGAGATTTCTGGGAGACTGGCTTTCATCCTGTGTAGATGGCCAGATTCGATGAGGCGTGAGACCTCAGGCATGATTCCTTTCTGGGCGAGGTCAAGGAGGAGAGAGTGGGGGACGCCATCCAGCCCGATGACGAGAATCCTTTTCTTCTTTTTTTTCTTAAACAGCATAACAAAACAAATTATTATAGCACTGATTGGAATTTCTCTCCAGAACAGTGATGGGAAATGTTCCCAGAATGCCGATGAGATTCTATCGATTAATCTGACTCTTTTGAGGCCAGGATAATTCTGGCGTCGACAGAAGTGCAGCCCTTTCCCTTCTCATATACAATGAGAGGGTTGATATCCAGTTCCTTGATATCTTCAAAATCTGTGACGAGTTGAGAAAGCCTCTTCAAACAGTCGGCAATCGCATCTATGTCGTATTCCTTTTCTCCGCGAAAGCCTTCGAGGATTTTATGGGTTTTTGTGCTTGTGATCATCACTGTTGCAGTGAGTTCGCGGATGGGAGCCACCCTAAAGGTCACATCTTCAAGGGCTTCGACATAGATTCCTCCCAGGCCGAACATGAGAATGGGCCCAAATTGAGGATCTCTGTTCATGCCCAGTATGATTTCTTTTCCCTCGGAAGCCATTTCTTCGACAAGCACACCCTTTATTTTCGCATCCGGTTTTTGAGCGAGGACGTTCTTGACGATGTCGTGGTAGCCTTTCCGCACTTCAGTTTTATTCTTCAAATTGAGTTTGACTCCTCCAAAATCGAATTTATGGAGGATATCCTGAGAGGCGATTTTTAAAACAACAGGAAAGCCTATCTTTTCGGCTGCATCTACAGCTTGGACTTCGTTTTCTGCGAGTAGAGATTTGACCACAGGAAAATTGTAAGCCTTGAGTATCTCATAGGATTCCTGCTCCAGAAGAAACTGGCGGCCCTCTTTTTTGACTGTATCTATGATTTTTTTGGCTCTGCTTTTGTTCACCTTGAACTTTTTTATTCCGGTCCTGGGTCTGCGGAGCCACCAGGTGAATTTTGTCATCTCGGAAAGGACTCTGGCTGCCGATTCAGGAAACCGGTAAGCCGGAATACCGTTTTCTTCCAGGATTTCGATTCCGCTGGAGACATCGTACACACCTAAAAAACAACACAGGACAGGTTTCTTAAATTCCTGGGCCACTTTGACTATTGTCTTGGCAATTTTCTCCACATCAGTAAAGGCAGTGGGAGTGAGAATAATGATTGAAGAATCAACGTTTTTATCATTAAGAATTTCTCTGAGAGTCTCTTCATACTGCTCCTCCTGTGCTTCTGCAATCAGGTCAATGGGATTGTTCAGACTGGCAGTCGGAGGAAGAATTTTTTTCAAAGTCTTGAGTGTCCTGGGACTGAAGGAGGCAATGTTCAATCCATAGCGGATACAGGAGTCAGTGGCCAGGATTCCCGGACCGCCTGAATTGGTGACGATGGCAACATTCCCATTTTTTGGCAGGGGTTGACTGGAAAAGGCCTTGACATAGTCAAAGATTTCTTCCAGGGTTTCTCCCCTCAGGACACCACACTGGCTGAATATGGCATCATAGACTCTGTCCGAACCAGCCAGCGACCCGGTATGGGATGAAACAGCTCTGGCACCGAGTAATGTCCGCCCCGCCTTGAGTGCGATTATGGGCTTGGGATGGGTGGGACTGCTCGTGATTTCGCGGGCGATATTCATGAATTCTCTCCCCTCCGCCAGGTCTTCAAGATACATAAGGATGACATCTGTTTTCGGGTCGTTTTTCAAATAAAGTAAAAGTTCGTTCTCAGTCAGTCCGGCCTTGTTCCCCATGCTTATAAATTTAGAAAAGCCGATGTTCGCCTCTATAGCGTAATCCAACACCGCCACACACAGTGCGCCGCTTTGAGACAGGAAGGCAATGTTTCCTTCCTTGGACATCTGCGTCCCGAATGTCGCATTCATCGATGAGACAGGATCGGTGTTGATAACACCCAAGCAGTTCGGACCGAACAGGGAAATGTCATATTTGGCGATGATTTTTTTGACATTATCTTCCAGTTCTATCCCTTTTCCACCGATCTCTTTAAATCCGGCGGAAATGACTATGGCTCCTTTGATGTGCTTTTTACCGCACTCCTCCAGAACTTCTGGAACGAATTGTGAAGGCACGATGATGACGGCCATGTCGACCACATCAGGAATCTCGATGACATTGCGGTAGCATTTGATGCCGAGTATTCCTTTGGCCTTGGGATTCACAGGGTAAACGATTCCCTGATACCGGCTGTCAATGATGTTGGCCAGGAGGGAATGACCCACGCTTCCTGG
>JASFPJ010000212.1:0-6133 GCA_050116035.1 Candidatus Aminicenantota bacterium
ATCTATGACCCGAGCGTGGGAGATCCAGTGTATGGGATAAATCCCGGAATTTCTTTTGAAGAACTGCCTGAGGATTGGGTTTGCCCTGTCTGCGGAGCAGACAAAGATAAATTCGAAAGAGAAAATTAAGAGTAATCATAAGATTGGCTTTTGTGTTTTCAGATTCTGCCGGTTTCAAACCTTTGGAGACATCGGCAGGAGAAGCCATGAAAAAACATGAGGTGAAAAAATGACGAAAAGACTACAAATCTACAAATGTGAAGTTTGTGGAAACATGGTCGAGATTATTCACGAAGGAGCTGGAGAGCTTGTCTGCTGCGACCAGCCCATGAAGCTAATGGAAGAAAATACAACCGATGCAGCCTTGGAAAAGCATGTTCCCGTGATCGAAAAGACAGAAGATGGCATTAAAGTTAAGGTGGGAAGCGTACCTCATCCCATGCAGGAAGAACATTACATCGAGTGGATCGAGCTGATCGCTGATGGACGGGCTTATCGTCAATTCTTGAATCCCGGTGAAGAACCTGAAGCTGTGTTCAATGTTGAAGCCCAGAGCGTAACAGCCCGAGAGTACTGCAACATACACGGTCTGTGGAAAAGCGAATAACAGGACAGTTCCACCACTCAAAATCAGATATTTTCTATTTTAGAACTGCACTCTGAGCGGAAAAATTTCTAAAAAGAAAAAATCTACTCCCCTATCTTTACGAAGCGTCCTGTAATCGCTTTTCCTCTCTTGGTGCGGGATAAATAATAGAAAGCGATAAGGCCGATAAGAATTCCGACAGAGTCGGCCACCATATCCAAAACCTCAAAAGAGCGTTCAGGAACAAAATACTGATGAAACTCATCCAGGCATCCGAGAAGGATGCCGCTGGCCAGTGTGAATGCGGATTTAACGCGAACTGAAGACCTGAAACTAAGAAAAAAACCCAAGGAAAGAAGGAATCCGAGAAGTGTGAATTCCATTATATGCAATCCTTTATCGAGAAAAGGCAGACTGACCTGACCCTTAACACGTAAAGAAGACAAGAAAAATATTAACGCGTAATAAAGAATCGCCGGTACAAAAAAGAGGATTTTTCTCATTTTAGCCACACATTTTGCTTCATCCGGCTTTGTCAAAAAGTTTCCTAATCAGCCGTAGCATCAACCGTTCCTTCCCTACATCTTTCTCCTGTTTATCTTCTCCGAGCAAGTCAAAAAAAATGAGGAGGAGTTATTCTATTAAAAAAGTCTCTCTTTATCCAGAGATACAGGCAATAATCCGGATGAAGCCTATATTATGCAGTTGACTTTTTTAAAGTTAAAAATAAAATTAAAATCAAACTGTAAGCCATTGAAGAAAAATCGATATTCTGGTAAAACATGTAGCCAGAGGGAAAATTCCTTCATTTAAAAGGCAAACTCGTCATGCGCCGATCTCCTCTTAGCCAGAGAAAATTCTTACTCCTGCTTGTCGCCTCCTTTCTCCTCTCTTCCTGTGCAGGGATGCATTATTTTCCTACAGGAAGTTCCCAAAGAGGAATGGCTTCCTGGTACGGAGAGGATTTCCATGGAAAACAAACTTCCAATAAAGAGATTTATGACATGCATACCATGACCGCGGCCCATAAAACGCTTCCATTCGGAACGCATGTCCGGGTGACAAACCTGAATAATGGGAAATCAGTCGTCGTCCGAATTAATGACCGCGGCCCTTTTGTCAAAGGCCGAATCATCGACCTTTCCTATGCGGCCGCACAGAGACTCGGAATGGCTGAGACCGGTGTGGCCCCAGTCGTGATTAAAGTTCTGAAAAGATTCTCCCCAAAAAAATCCTCCCAAAGATATGCTGTCCAGGTGGGTTCATTCGCAGAAAAACGGAATGCGAAAATCCTCAGAGCCAAACTCGAGAGAAATTACGACAATGTCTACATCGCAGAGCACAAAACGCCTTCACAAGTTTTATACAGGGTGAGAATCCGGACACGCAGCATGAAGGCCGCCCAAAAAATCGTTGAAAGACTCCATAAAAAAGGCCACTCCGCTCACATCTTAGAAGAGTATTGAGAATCCGTTCAGTCTTTTATCTTTGATTCACAGAATTCGATGTGCTCTAATGCCTTTTCCTTCCTGTTTGGGTCGAGCTCTATGACTTTTTCAAAATCTTTGATGGCCTGCCTGTATTCTTGCAATTCCATCCTCGATTTACCCCTGTTCTCGAAGGCCAATGCGTACTCTGGCTTGATTTGTATTGCATGTGTAAAATCTTTAACCGCCTCCTCATAGTCTCTTTCAAACATCATCAGACATCCACGATTATTGTAGGCCTCCGCATAATCCGGCTTGATCTCTATGGCTTTTGTGTAGTCTTCGAATGCACTGTAGGGGTCGCCCAATCTCTCAAAAGCAATGGCCCGATTGTAGTATGCCCGAGCGTTCTCGGGATCCATGTCGATGGCGCGAGTGTAGGCCTCCACACCTCCCTCGAGGTCTCCCGATTTTATTTTTTCGTTACCTTGATTGTAGTAGTGATAGGAAGAAAGGCATCCGTGAAAAATCAAAACAATGAAAAACAGTATGAAGGGCCAGGATTTCTTCAGTGTTTTTCCTTTCTCTGGTCCAATTCAAACAAAACTAATTCGCCACATATCCTGTCCGGTGTTTGATGCTGTAGTTCCTGTTTTTGACTTTAACTTCTATCGTTTTGAATTTTCCATCCCTTTTGTAATTTTTGGGGGAGTAAAAAAGGAAATAGCAGGATTCAGAAGCATTGACAGCGTTTTTGAAACCCATAGCCGGATTTTGAGAAGTCCTGATCAACCCACCAGTGGCCTTTGTCACTTCTGAAAAAGTGCTGAAGACATCTTCAGACTGTTCTCTCATGATAATCCCCGGTGCACTTTCTGGTCTCCTATCCATGAACAGAAAATAGAAGTCAAGGGAGGAATCCGCAAAAGCCTGCTTTATTCTGTCGGCATTCAGTGTTGAATCTCTCCGATACATGGCGAACAGATCGTTGACTTCGGCCATAACATTTGGCCTGTCCTGGTAATCACTCTGTATGATGTCATATATAGTCCCGCTTATTTCTGGCCTGAATTCTCTCTGGTAAAAGAAAAATACTATTTTCTGGCCCCCAATCCTTTTCAACTGCTTCGCAAATGTTAAAAACAATTTCTCATCTACGACTCTGAGTCTTTCCATATTCATCAAAGATTCTCTGTATCTCGGCAGCAAGAACTCAAGAGAATACCCTGAACCAATCGAATCCCCCCTTCCTCCTTCTCCTGACATGGATTGGACAACTCTCTTCAAATCTCTAAAAGCGCTTCTGTAGTTGGCTGAGCCAACTTGCACATCTTTCCGGAGGATGTTCTGCATATCTTGCGAAATCTGGTCTCTTGAGTATTTTTTAAACGCCTCCCTGGGAAGTGTGTAGTTTTGCATGGGAGTCATGATGGTTAAATTGTCTTCCGGAGCCATTATTTCTGAAAAAAAATAGTCAAAAGCATCCCCTAATTTAGGATTGTAGTCTATTAACTGAAAAAGAAGATAAAAATTTCTCGATACCTGAGGGATGTAGCCTCTGGTTCCTTCGGCTCTTGACAGCTGTGTTCGGTCGGTGAGATGAAGAGCTTCGATTTTCTGGAGCACACCGTCTTCATACAACTCAAAATCATCAATTTTCAGGTCTTTGACAAAATTATTTCTGTCATATACCCGGACAGGAACGATGATGTTCCTCACTGTCACCTCGTGCTGTTCCAGCTGCGAGGAAAGGTTTAAAGTCATAAGGAAAAAAACAAATAGAATGACTAATTTCTTCATTCGGAGTTCCCTATTTTTATCGTAAACCTTTGGTGCCTGACTGTCAATCGACTTTGCTCTTCAGCAATAATGTGGACTCGTTCCCTGAATGAAGGAAGCCGAATGAATGAAAAGGCTCAGTGTTTCAATGACGGAGTCTATTATTTCAAAAAGCCTCTCAAGAAAAGATAATTTTCTGTCAATTTTGTGAGCTCTACAGTCTATATTACGGATTTTACCTTCTCTCTCTTTTATACAGGTAAGCGCAGGGTTTCCTGGTGTTCTCTTTTCCATCGTGGACAGCATACCTCGAACCGCTCCACATTGAGGCGCCTGCATATTCTCCCTTCTTGTTGATCGCATAAAAACTCAACCCGAAACGTGGGCGTCCCTCATCGTTTAAAAGGTGCGGGAGACGCTTGGACTTGTTGGCGATCTGTTCCAGGGCTTTGATACAGGCTTCCTCCGGAGATTTTCCCATGCTCATGAAATTAACAACCTGAAAGCTTCCACAGTTCAAGATATTGGCTTCTCCCCGGCCGGTTGACCCAGCCGCTCCAACATCATTATCCACATAAAGGCCCGCACCGATAATGGGTGAATCCCCAACTCTTCCGGGGATTTTAAAGAAGAATCCGCTGGTCGTTGTCACTCCGGCAAGGTTCGACGCGGCATCGATGGCACAGCAGTTGATCGTCCCGTGGTATTCAAAGAAGGATGCGAATTCTCCTTCAGTCTCTTCCGGTTTTGGAGGAAACCAGAAATCTCTCTCTGATAATCCTTCTTTGCGCCGCAGCCATCTTTCTCTTGACGCATCCGTAAGGAGGTCTTCCTCTTTGAAACCATGGGCTTTGGCAAACTTCAGAGCCCCTTTTCCGACAAGGAGCGCATGGTCAGTTCTTTCCATGACAATCTTGGCCACTTTTGACGGATTTTTTATGTTCCTCAGGCTGGCCACAGCGCCTCCGTTATGGGTCGGACCGTGCATGACTGAAGAATCAAGCTCCACGATACCTTCCTCATTTGGAAGTCCTCCGTAGCCCACAGACCTGTCTCCGGGATCATCTTCGACGATGTTCACTCCAGCGATAACCGCATCTAATGGATCTTCTCCCTGCCTGAGAAGCTCCATGGCCTTTTCAGTGGCTCTCAAACCGTTTCCGCTCGACACAACGCGCATTTTCCCTTCATTCCCCTCTGCCTTCAATAGATTCTTTCCTCCGGTCAGCATTGTGGCGGCTCCGATTCCGACGCCAGTCTTGAGAAAATCCCTTCTAGAAAATTTATCTTTCATTGTGCCTCCTTCTGGTATGGCCCTTTTTTCTTCATTACATTACTGAATTTATCTGCGAGAAGCAACATGTTTAATTGGGGATGTTCACCTATGTTGACAGATGAAGCGAGGTTTAGTATAAATCCCTCTCTCCAAGACAGCATGAAAAAAAAAGTTCTCTTCTCCGCCTCCCTCTTCCATTCGCTCAATGATGCGGCCACTGTGACTGTCCCTATGGTTTTCCCCCTCCTCTACAGTCAACAATTCATCATAAAAAAATATTTTCACATCGGTCTCCTATCCAATTTAGGGCTTTTAACTACATTTCTCTTCCAGATTATTATTGCCAACCTATCCCATAAACACGAATACAAACACATACTTCTTTTCAGTTACTTGGGGATTTGCCTTTCTCTGACACTCATGACATTCTCATCCACCTTCGCGGCTTTTATGATCATTTATTTGACCATGCGGATATTCAACAGTTTTTACCACTCCATCGGGATTGCCTGGGTTTCAAAAACCCACCCCAGCAAGCGAATGGATTTTGCGATGGGAATCCAGAGCGGTTCAGGAAATCTCGGCGTACTCATCGCTTTCGTGTCTTCCGGTTTCCTGGCTCAGAGTCTCGGTTGGAAAATTCCACTCTATGTCTGGGCTTGTGCCGGCTTCATTCTGGGCTCGATAAGCTTTTTGGCTGTGAGAAAGGTATCCACTCAAAGTGAAGAAATTTTCAAGCCGGATTTTTCCTCCTGGATGGAGACGTTGAAAAACATCAAAATCTATATTCCCGGTTTCGCATTCGGAGGGGCCTGCTGGGGAACCACAGTGTTTTTCGCCCCTTCCCTGTTCAACCACAGGTTCGAGGTCCCGCTCGGGCAAACAGGTCTCTACCTGGCTGCATGGATAGGGATTGGGACTGTAATGACCTATTTCTTTGGTTTTTTAAGCCGGAGATTCGGACGTCTGAGGTTATCTCTTTATGCATTCAGCGGCGCGACAGTTTTTCTTTTCTTGTTGGGTTTAGTCCCTGTGATGGAACTCGCACTAGTGAGTCTTTTTTTC
>JASFPJ010000213.1:0-6131 GCA_050116035.1 Candidatus Aminicenantota bacterium
ACTGGTTGTACAATTTTGAATGTGCCGTAATTTAGAATCTCATCTCCATTGGAGTTATAGCGGTGAATAGTCATCTTTCTCGCTTCTTCATCTGTAAACCTTCTTTCAAAGTAAATAAAGTTGTTTTTGTCTGTTTTCATCTCCACATAGAGACGGTCAGGAAGCCTGAAACTATGGAGAAAAGCACCGTCTTTATCCATAATTATTACACAGGAATTTCTGCAATCCATGATGTAGATTTTTCCATCCGAACTAATATCAAAATACAAAAATCCAGAACTAAATTCGCCAGGTCCTTGCCCTTGTCGTCCTATTGTGCGTTGGTATTTACCCTGTCTATCATAAACTTTAATACAAACATCTCTCCCATCTAAAACAAAAATCGAACCGTCTTCTGAGACATTGATAATTTGAGGTTGGTTGAACATATAATTTTCATCAACTTCCTCCTCCCCAATAGAAAGTTCTTCCTCAAGTTGATACGTTACTTGCTCATCACGAGGATACTCAGGGTTTGTGATGATTTTCACACCATCTACTATTTCGGTTCTGACCGGATAGCTGGATTCTTTTGAGCATAAATTAGAAAGTAACATTAGGATAACTACTATCAAGATTTTAATATGACGCATCTTTAATTCCTCCTATTTATTTTAGTCTTTTTCAATCTTCAGGAAGCTAGGGCTTTCGGGAATTTGGGTTCCACTCGCCTTTTCTATTTATCATTCCCACTTCATCGTATAAACTACAAATTTCTTATATCCGCTTTCTTTCTCTTCAATACAGTAGAGGAGGTCCTTTCTAGAAATGGGCGGAAGATAGATCTGTGGCGGTGTGTCAACAATTCCGGTTACGCCAGCTCGAGCGATAAATACGCCCTCGAGATTGAAGATATCGCACATGTATTCGCCGGGTCGGCTGCCCTTTTCATTCGTTATGACAAAAAGCCTTCCTTTCTCATCTACGAAAGCACACTGAAAGGGAGGAAAATATTCAGGAAAGTATGTCCTCTGTTTCCATGTTTCACTCATGCCTTCCGAGTGTTCTTCTATGTATTCATCCGAAATGCGCACTTTTCTGTAGTCTTTCCTAATCTTTCTCACCAGGTTCCCTTCCAGATCGTAGACGTTAATCTCATATCCTCTCTCTTCATTGCCGATGTAAATATTTCTTTTAGTGATGCTAAAGAGAAATCCAGTGTTAATGGCTTTTTGCTTCTTGCCTTTCAGGTAATTAGGGAATTTTACGCTGTCCAGTTCTTTTATCTGTTTGAAATCAGAGCTGGATAGGCTGAAGGGATACTGCATTATATAATCACTTTCAGGGTCGAAGACAGCACTGACTAAGAGATAATTCCCATTCTCCAGAGGAAATAAAGCTATAGTTGAGCCCTCCTGGGGAATGTTTTTAATAAAATCTCCTTCCTTAGTGAAGTAACAAAGCTTTCTTTGACCTGTATCCATGATGAACACCTCACCCTGGCTGGTGATAATCGGAAGAATAGGCCCCTGAAGTTCACCAGGCCCTTGGCCCATGCGGCCGAAAGCTGTGACAAAATTTCCATTCCGGTCAAATCTGAGCATGAAATTTTCTTGAGATTTATCGTTCAGGAAATAAATATTCCCCTCCGTATCCACATCAAAATAAAAGATATTCGTTAATCCAGTCTCTACGATATTTTCTTTTTCTGTATCAATCGTGAATTCTTCCTCAAGATGAAGAGTACTCGGCTGTCCTTCAATTTTATACGGTTCCAGATGATTGACAATGACTTCGACTCCATTTTCCGTATACCTCTCTATTTCTTCTTTTGCTGGTTTGCAGTAGAGGAATAAGAGAAGAATCAGACAAAGCCAGATTAGTTTTTTCATCTTTCCCTCGAATTTTTTATTGAGATTAAGTATTAAATCCCTGTTTTGATTTTATCCCAGTTTTTAATCCTGAATCGTTTGACAAAGACTTCTCCGGTGTCTTCGTTTTCGACACGTGTGTAAAAAAAGCCATCCTTGATCGCGAATGGGGTCAGAGGACAGACAGTTCTGTAGAGATAATAGCCATCCTTGCTGAACACATCGAATGTCTTTTCTACATCTTTAATTCGAATGGCACTTGTTTTCTGGGCATATATCCTGTCTTCACTGTCTGTGAATATTGAATAAAAGAAAGGTTTATACTCAGGAACATTTCCTCTTTTGTGTTTTTGCCTCTCTTCAACTGAAAAACTTTGATATGGCTCTTCTTTTTTAATTTTTGTTTGCAGTTTTCCTTCCAAGTCAATCACATTCAATTCGTATTCTTTGGAATAGCCGTATATAACATTTTGTTCTCCGAGCAGAGAAAGATGTAAATCATATTCTTCTCCAGTACCTATCGAAAGGGTAGCACCACCTTCTAATCTTTCTTGATAAAGGTCAAATGAAAATCTATCAAATGTTTCTGCAATTTGGCCTTTATCGTTAATCTTTACCAAAGCTTTGTATAAATCAGCAGTTGCTTCATCATCGCCTTCCCGGTCAAAACAATATCCCCATAATATTCCACTCGAATCAATCACTAAGTCATGGTAGTACTTTTCAAAAGGGATATCTTTATCCAGATAATGACCGTCCTTATCAAAGACTACGAGCTTCATCATATCTTTGACGCCAATGATTCCTCTTTTGTCAGCCAGCAACAATTCAATGGGCCTTTGGTACTCACCTGGTCCCTGTCCCTGCCTGCCTATCGTACAGAGAAAGTTGCCATTTCGGTCAAATTTTTGAACTCTGATATTTCCTCGCTCAAAAACATAGATATTCCCGTCACCGTCAACTTTGATATCAATAATTCGAAAGAACATGTAATTATCATCGTCTTCTCTCCCGATGCTCAAATCTTCTTCCAGATCAAACACGAGTTCACCGTATAGGGGCTCATCTGGATTCGTGACGACTGTCACTCCATTGACCTCCTCTATTGTTCCTTTCCATTCGGGTTTTGGCTCAGCTTTTGGCCCTCCACAAGAAAAAAACAGCAGAAAGACTGTAAGAGACAGAAAGAATGTGAATATTCTATTTTTGTTTTTCATTTTTCCCTCCCTAATAAAAATTCTAACTCGCTCTAGCGCCCTTTTCAACCCAGAAACGCCAGGGCTTCAGGAGTATTTAACGACCTGGCCCTTATTCCCATTTCATCCTATAAACCACTAATTCCTTGTAACCGCTCTCTTTCTCTCGGATACAGTAGATGCGGTTGTTTTTGGCTTTTGCAGGGAAAGGCCTGTACATCCCTGCGTAATTGTCTAAGCTCATTTTACCGATAAAAATGCCATCAGGATTGAAAATATCAAAAACAAATTCCCGAGGATTCTCGCCAATTTCGTAAGTCATCACGAACAGCCACCCAGTCTCATCAGCAAAGAGATCATAAAATGCGGGCCAGTATTCCGGAAAGTATACTTTTGCAGGCGGTGGTGGAATCCCCCTTTTTTTCATATCCTCCCTTAGTTTTAGTCTTTCTTTTTTGTATTCATCGCTTATTTTTATAGGTTCATAATCTTTTTTAATTATCCTCTTTAAATCTCCTTCTGAATCATACACCCAAACTTCATACGGCTGGCTTTTTTTCCCGATATAAATGTTTTCTTCTGTCGCACAAGAGACATGACGCTCATAAGCAAATGTAGAGCCGTCTCCCTGTATTCCTTGTTTCTCGATTTCTTTAATTTTTTCAAAAGAAGGATTGAATATACTCCAAACCATTTGTCCGGTTCCAGGACCTGATGAATATGTCTTAAAAGCAAAAAAATTCTCATTTTCCATTTGTACAAGGCCAGGCAAATTCGGAAGAGAAGATATCTCTTTAATTAAATTGCCATTACTGCTCAGAACAAGAAGTTTCGGCTCCATAAAATTTTGAATGATAATCTCACCCCGATTATTGATGGCCATTACATAAGCATTATTGATCTCACCAGGGCCTCGGCCTCTTCTGCCGAAAGCATCTGCAAAATTTCCATTTTCATCAAACTTAAAAATGCCATTTTCAATATTTCTGTTGTATAGACAATAGATGTTTCCCTTGGAATCCACATCAAAAGTATCCATATCCTCTAGTCCTTTCTCTACGACAGACTCTTTTTCTGTGTCAATTGTGAATTCTTCCTCGAGATGAAGGGTATTCAGCTGTCCTTCAATCCTATACGGTTCCAGATGATTGACAATGACTTCGACTCCATCTTCCATGTATCTTTCTATTTTTTCTTGTTTGGGTCCGCAGGATATGATTAATGCAATCAAAAAGAAAGAAATAAGAATTGAATTGAAATTTCTCATTTTATCCCCCTATATAAAAATTCTAACTCGCCCTGCATTCTTTTTCAATGTAGAGTAGCCAAGACTTCAGGAGGATTTGGCTTTTTTATGGGGTCAGCTCAATTTTCTCGGCTAAGTCCAAGTGGTTTGTCAGTATCCTAATCGAAAAGTAATGACTTTGTGATATTCATTTCTATCTATAGCATAAAAAAGGTCATTCGAATCCATGCAACGAACATCGTAATCAAGATTTTCTCCGAGATTTGAGTAATATAAAAATTTCCCCTCTGAATCGAAGAACTCAACTCCAAATTCCCGAATATCTTTTGATTTTCGAATACTCAGAAAATTCACCATGTGACCATCAGACAATTGAAATATGCCCAGGGAATTTTGGAAAGACTTACCGAAAAAGGCTATTCCTCGTCCAAATGTTTTAACATCATAATCTTGATATTTTGGGTCACTTTGCATATTCACAGCTTTATTCACATCATGGAATACTAGAATTTCATATGGCTTTTTAATGTCTGACTCTCTGCTTATTATTTTTTCTAACTTTTTATTTTCGCAGATAAGAATCTGATTATCGTAATAATATTTTGTGTAAAGAATATCTCCATTGTTTTGAAAAAAGCAATTTCCGGTATAAAAACCTAGCTGGATCTCCTCGAATTCCTTGTTATCAATAAATTCATAATCTATGTATGATTCTGTTATATTCCAATCCTGATTAAACTCATGAAATAATTTTAAGCTATTGCCCAACTGGCCTAAGACTACATAGGTACCATTTGTGGAAAATATTTTGGACGGTGCAATCCATGAATCCTTTATCAGCTCTTTCGTTGTTTTTATGAGTTCTCCATTATCTGAGAAAATGGAAATCCGCCCTAACATGGCATCATAAGCAATCAACTCATCATGGCTATTAACCGAAACAATACCAACGCTTTGAAACTCACCAGGCCCCTGACCTCTTCGGCCGAGAGTCAAAAGATATTCACCATCCTTGTTGAATTTTCGAACCTCGTTCAACCGTCTATCCGCCACATATATATCACCCTTACTATTTACCGCAACGTCAGAAATATAATCAAAGAGAAATTCTTCAGGTCCATCTAATTCTCCTATTTGCCGTTCTTGAATAATTGTAACATTGGCTTTCTCTTTTGAATCCCAAAGCCCTTCCTTCGGATTCTTAACAACCGTAACTCCATCCACTTCCTCTATCGTCCCTTTCCATTTAGCTTTTGGCGCTCTACAGGAAAAAAGCAGCATGAAGACTGACAGAAACAGAAAGATTGTGAGGATCCCATTTTTGTTTTTCATTTTTCCCTCCCTAATAAAAATTCTAGCTTCTCTGAGTTTGTTTTTCAACCTTAGGAAACAAGGGATGAGGATTTCAGCTTGCAGGAAGTGGGATGATTAGGCTTACTCTTCACAGGGTTTTATTTCTTCAATTTTTAAGTCTTCTTTTTTCCTCTTTGCCTTGGCTTTGAATACATCGACATCATATTTTGGAGGAGAAGACTGCAATACGTAAAACCTCTTTTTCCCGTCAATTTCCTGAACAAGAAAATCGTTTGCTTTATATACGTTTTGAAAATCCTTCCAGTAAGTGACAGCCACTTTTCCCTCTTTGTCAATTTCCAGTATCTCCAGGCGCGGATAATGACTCAAGAGATAAACCCTGTCATTAAATGCCTCTATATCCACAATCACATCCATGTATCCCACACGGTCGGACTTATCAGCAATACCTTGTCCAATTTTTTTCAGATTATATTTTTCTTTGGCTTCCATAATCTGGTTTTCAATCTTGAATTCAGCAAGAAG
>JASFPJ010000214.1:0-6116 GCA_050116035.1 Candidatus Aminicenantota bacterium
GGAGTGGCCGCTCTGGCCGCCTACATCGTACTCAACATATCCAGCCTCAAAAAAGGCTTCAAACGCCGATCCTTCATCTATTCAAGCAACATGATCGTCGTTGTGGTGCTTGTTATCGGTATTCTGGTGATCATCAATTATTTCTTTGCCCGTCATCACCACAGGTTTGATTTCACCGAAGCCAAGCTCCACAGTCTCTCCGACCAATCCGTCAAGGTTCTCAAAAACCTGAAAAACGATGTTTACATCAAGAGTTTCTTCCTGGAGGGAAATTTCCGCAAGACCGAGATGGAAAATCTCCTGCAAAACTATGCCTACCACTCCAAAAAAATAAAATTTGAGTTTGTCGACCCGGATAAGAACCCTGGCATGGTCAAACGATACGATGTCACAGCGGATGGAACCACTATCCTGGAGAGCGGGGATAAAGAAAGTCGCATCACAACATCAATCGAAGAAGACCTGACTAACGCCATCGTTAAGGTCTCCAGGGAGAGGAAAAAAGTTATCTATTTCCTGGAGGGGCATGGGGAGGCGAGCATCGAGGACAGTGAGGAGAGAGGGTATTCTCTGGCCAAGCAGGAGCTGGAAAAACTCGCTTACGAAGTCAAAAAGCTGACTCTGGCTCTTGCAGATAACTTTCCCGAGGACTGCTCTTTGCTTGTCATCCCTGGGGCGCAAAAAGACCTGATCCCGAATGAACTGGAAACCATCCAAAATTTCATCAACAAAAGAGGACGGGTGTTCTTTATGGTCGACCCGGAAACCGCCCCAGGATTAAAGCCCTTCATCGCCGAATACGGCATTCAACTCGAAGACGACTTGATCGTGGACACTGTCTCGCGCCTCATGGGAGGAGATTACTTCATGCCTGTTGTTACCGGCTACGAATTCCACTCGATCACAGAAAAGTTCAACTTCGCCACCTTCTTTCCGTATGCACGCTCTATTAATGAGACCGATGAAAAACCTTCGGGAGTGACAGCGACAATCCTGGCGAAAACAAGCGCCAATTCCTGGTCAGAACGGCAACTGACAGACCAAGAAGTCACGTATGATGAAGGAAAAGATGTGGCTGGCCCGATATCTATAGCGGCTGTGGTGACTGTGGAGCCCACGGAAGAAGAAACCGAGAAAAAAACAGAAGAAGAAACCGAAGAGGAAAGGGAAGAAAGCCCGACACAGGAAGGCCGCCTGGCTGTATTCGGAGATTCAGATTTTGCCACGAACCGGTATTATTACTTATCGGGCAACGGGAATCTCTTCCTGAACACTATTAACTGGCTGGCTGAAGAAGCGGACTTGATCTCCATTCAAGCCAAAACAGCCTCGCCACGAACCATACAGCTCACAGCGACCCAGGGGCGAATCCTCTTCTTCGTCTCAGTCATCATTCTCCCGCTCGTTGTCCTTGTTTCTGGAATCACAGTCTGGGTGAGGAGACGGTCCCTATGAAATTCAAAAAAACCATCATTCTTTTTGTTGTCTTCGCCGCCCTACTGGCTTTTGTGCTGCTTTTTGAAGAGTTCAAAGAGAAAGACGGAGAAGATGAGGAAGACAAACTGGTTGCCCTCTCCTCTGACGATGTCCAGAAAATCGCTCTGAAAAGAGAAGGCGAAATAATCACATTCCAAAAGTCTCAGGAGGAAGATAAGGAAGGATGGGTCATCACTGAACCCCTTGAAGCTAAAGCGGATAAGTATGAGGTGGATCGATTGGCGGAGAACTTCTCGGACCTCAGAATAGAGAGAGTGGTGGAAGAAGAACCCGAAGATATCAAGAAATACGAAATCCCTAAAAAGGAAATCAGCTTGTGGTTCAAAGACATGGAAAATCCGGTCAAAATCCTGATAGGCGGCGAGAATCTTCTGGATAGCACCTTCTTCGCTCGACGAGAGGATGAGACTCGAGTGGTTCTTATCCCCAGCCATCTCAAGAGCACTCTGGAGAAAAGCCTCTTCGAATTCCGCCAGAAGGAAATTTTCAGGTTTGAAACAGACGATGTGAAAAGCATCACACTTCGGGCAAAAGAAATCCACTGGGAAGCGGAAAAAAAGGAAGAGGGATGGTTTTTCAACAAACCCGTTCAGGCTCTCGCCAAAGAGAATAAAATCACCGGAATACTCAATTCTCTTTCGGGTTTAAAGGCAAACGAGTTTGTTTCTGAAGAGAAAGGGAAAGAGGAAGTCACAAAATTCGGACTCGAACAGCCTGATTACGAAATCACACTAATCCTACCTGTGGAAAACCAGAAAATCACTTTTTTTCTCCATAAACAGGAAGACACGCTCTATGCCACCTCTTCTCTCTCCTCCAAGATTATAGAGGCTGAGGATACCCTTCTGTCTGACCTCGAAGAAGAGGTAGAAGAATTGAGGGAAAAAGAGGTTGCGAATTTCTACACCTGGGAAGTCAATCGTCTTCGCCTGAAGATGGGAGAAATCGATTGGGAACTTTCTAAGGATGAGGAAGACAATTGGCACTTCGAGACTCCTATCCAAGAGGAAGCGGATAAAAGCAAGGTCCAGACATTCATCCGGAAAATCGAGAGCCTTGAGGCTGAAGAATTCATCGACCCTCCCTTCGAGTTGAGAGAATACGGTCTGGATAACCCTCAAGCTGAAGTTAAAGTCTGGGTAGCAGAAGACGATGATAAAATCAAAGAAATCACAATCCTGATCGGCTCTGAAGACAAAGAGGCCAAGAAGGTCGTAGCGAAAAATGCCCGCCTCAACTATCTATTCCGTATGGATTCCGCTTTTCTCGAAGAATTCCCCAAGGAAATCAAGGATTGGAAACCCGAGCAAGAAGAAAAAAAATAATATATTTTTAAAGCTAAAGTCATAATTTTTGAATAACCAGTACCTCTTCAATCTAATAATTCTTTCATTTTTTTTATCTTACTACTACTTTAACTACTACTATTTTTATTTTTTCTCTTGACATCCGAGTGTTCATTTGATAAAAATAAGCCACTCCCGAGGGGAAAAGGAGTTGAATGACTGTATATCGGGGTAATTCAACATCATTCACTAAAGAGTCTCAATCTCTCAAGTGGGGCGGCTCTTTTCTATCCCAAAACATCCCTGGAATTTCTTATTCTTTTCTAAAAAAAAACGAATTCCGTCGGAACAATCTTTCCCCTCCGAATCAAATCATTGAATAGGAAGGGAATAAAAAAGGGGGAAAATCATGTCTAAACGCAACGTATTTTTCTTTTTATTATTGGCGGCTATATTTATAATTGCCGCAACCATCCCCACAAAATCCTTAAGCTCCAACGGGAACAATGATCCACCCTTGATTGCCGGCCGAAACGTCAACATGGTTGCAGGCCAGGAATTACCTGACGGTGATCCATTTCTTCAGAGGCAAAATGAACCATCGATTGCTGTCTCCACACGAAATCCGCTTCATCTTCTTGCGGGTGCGAACGACTACCGTTCAGTAGGTTTTGCTCAATCAGAAGGAGAACTACCTGGTCAGGAACCGGGCACCCAATTGAATTCAGGGGATGCATGGCTGGGGGTTTTTAAATCCTTCAACGGTGGACAATCCTGGATTAGCACTCTGCTTCCAGGATGCCAATACTACGACACAACCCCTATCGGAGCTCCCCCCTCAGATCTCTTAGGATTAGGTGCCGCAGCTGATCCCACAGTAAGAGCGGGGGCGAATGGAATGTTCTACTACAGCGGCATTGCCTTTGACCGAATCGAACATGGAAGAAGTGTTCTGTTTGTCTCCCGGTTCATAGATAACAACACCACCCTGATCGGCGACACAGACCCGATAAAGTACATTGATACGACAATAATCGATGAAGGAACTAGCGGACAGTTTGCAGATAAACCATGGATTGCTGTTGACATCCCGCGGAACAGCTTCAATCAATCATCTATACAAGGATTAGATATCCCAGACCAGTCTATTCCTGCTCACAACGTCTACATCGCCTACAGCATATTTTTGGGCAGCATCGCTAATCTAAACGTCCATAACAAGATTCTTTTTGCCAGGTCTACCGACTGCGGCAATTCCTGGGGACAACCCATAAAGCTCAGCGAAGGAGAGCAAGTCAATCAAGGAACCATTGTTGCTGTCAGTCCTCTAGATGGCACAGTTTATGTCGCCTGGAGGCGGTTTGCTTCTGGCAATGTCCCTGGGGCTATTCTCATATGTAAATCAGAGGATTTTGGCTACAGGTTTAATAAGCCCGTTGAGGTCACACTTCTGCCTCCAGCACCAGAGGGTGCTTTTGACCAGGGAACAACTGGTTTTTCCTTTCGCACAAGTGCATTACCCGCTCTAGCTGTGGACCATAATGGAACAATATACGTCGCTTGGTCAGAGCGACTACAGGATTCAGATGGCGAATCCCGAATCATGATCAAAACCTCAACAGACGGAATAAACTGGTCTGAGGCTGAACCGATTAATGCCCCTGAAAATAAAGCCCATCAGATTATGCCCTCATTAACTTATGCCGCTGGCAAGTTGATGATGACATGGTATGACACACGCAAGAGTGTTGGTGGTTATGAATTCGACATTGCTGACCCCGGAGTTGATGGCGAGTCACGACACACACTGGATGTCTGGGCGGCTCAAGCCGACCCAATAGATCCTCTCAGTTGGTCTTCAACAACAAATCCATCCTTCACTTTTTCAACCCAAGTCTCCCGATACCTTTACTGGGCACAGCTCAATCCTGATGGAACCATTAAGGATCCTTTGGTAATTGAACAGGTTGAGCACAATCCTCCAAACTACCCGATGTTCAAAGGAGGAGATGTCCCGTTCCATGGGGATTATATCGATATCACCCCTTCCCCTCTCTTCTTGCCTGATCCCTATTCAGATGGGGGCTGGCGTTTCAATACAGGTTACACAGGAGTTATCGGTGAAGAATGGAAGAAATTAGATCCAGATAATTTTCATGTCACCTGGACGGATAACCGAGACGTACGCCCACCAAAGGAAGGTTTAGATTGGACAGATTACAGCCATCCTGGAGATGGATGCTTGGGACAATTGACCACAGGAATGCGAGACCAAAATGTTTACACCTCTCAGCTCACACATGGTGTTATCGTCGGTTCTCCTGTCAACACAAAACCGCTAGTGGCTCCAAGCTTAACCGAGTCAAACGGTGTACAAAAACGAACCTTTCTTGTTTTCATAAAAAATCTGACGGACCTTGAAAAATACTTCAAGCTAACTATGGAAACTCCTGAAGGCATGCAGGCATCATTCTGGGAAGAATGGCCGCTGGAAGAAGACGAGGAATGCCCCCTCATATATTGCGATAATGCAGAAGTCTGGGTACCTGTCTCTCCCCATTCGTCCATCACGTTGACAGTGTTTGTCCTTCCCTATGAAGATATATATGCAACATTTAAGGTCAAAGTTGAGGAGATGGAGTACATCCTTGAGGAAGAGGGTCCAGGAAATTATGTTGTGAATCCGGATGGTTTTCATAGTTATGTTATATTGAATCCTGATCCAATAAACACTCAGACAATTCCTGTCCTCGACGAATATCACACACCTACCATTATCAGTGATGATCCTTCTATAGATATTTTCTTTGATCCCACTGTACTCAGTGAAGAGATCGCTCACTTACCTGAATTACCTGGATTACTCAGTCTCGCCAACCCCGATATTGTAACTCCGAGCATCCGAAGTCCGAGCATACGGAGCTACAACGTCCTCAATCCAAGTATCCGTTCTCCAAGTATACGGAGTATTCCTGAAGGAACTGTCACTGACATCCAATGGAATGTCAAAAACGACGGAAACACTACCTCTGCCTTTTCCTTTGTGCCTATCGGAGAAATCCCACCCACTATAGAAGACCCGAATTTAGATCAAATCCAATACCAACTCCTCATCTATCGAGTCACCAGCACGCCTTTCTCTGAAGATTGCGATTTAACTGATGAAGAACATCATGACCTTATCTTAAAAATAGATAATCCAAGTATTCGAAGTCCCAGCATCCGAAGCCCGAGTATTCGGAGTCCGAGCATCCGAAGCCCGAGTATTCGGAGCAACACCTTCTTCCTTGCACCCGGAGAAGAGGCTGTCTGCACTCTAAGAGTCATTGACCC
>JASFPJ010000215.1:0-6113 GCA_050116035.1 Candidatus Aminicenantota bacterium
AAGGAAATCTATTGATGGCCACCACAAACGGAACACCGAAAACGTGCATATTCTCCATGTGTTTCCGGAGGTTCTCAAATCCCTTTTCCACGGCTTTCACATTTTCCTCGTTCACATTTTCCAACTCTACCCCACCATGAAGCTTGAGTGCTCGGAGCGTGGCCACCAGGACACAGACCTCGGGCGGAGGAATATGTCCGGTCCGGACAACGATATTAAAAAATTTCTCCGCGCCAAGGTCAGAGCCAAACCCAGACTCGGTCACGACATAATCAGCCAGTTGAAGTCCCATCCGGGTGGCAATCACTGAATTGGTGCCGTGGGCAATGTTGGCAAACGGCCCCCCGTGGATCAAGGCCGGCGTTCCTTCCAGAGTCTGGACAATGTTGGGTTGGAGAGCATCCTTGAGGAGGGCGGCCATCGCCCCCTCTGCGTTGAGCTCTCGGGCAAAAACCGGCTTCTTGTCCGGAGCATAGCCGACCAAGATATTTCCCAACCTTTCCTTAAGGTCTTTGAGGTTGACAGCCAGGCAAAATATGGCCATCACCTCTGACGCCGCAGTGATATCAAAACCCGTCTCTCTCGCTATTCCCCTGAGAGGACCCCCTATTCCGATGACCACTTCCCGCAAAACCCGGTCATCCATATCCATAACTCTCTTCCAGGTTACCCGGCGGCAGTCGAGAAGGCCACACGAACCGTCAAAATGAAGGCTGTTATCCACCATGGCTGACAAGAGATTGTGGGCCGCCGTGATGGCATGAATATCCCCTGTAAAATGGAGATTGATTTCTTCTCGAGGGGCAACCTGGGCGTAACCCCCTCCTGTTGCGCCGCCTTTCATCCCGAAAACAGGTCCGAGAGATGGCTCTCTCAAGGCCACCACAGTTTTTTCTCCGATATGGCTCAGGGCATCGGCCAGGCCGATAGAAGTCGTGGTTTTTCCTTCCCCGGCAGGTGTGGGAGTCATGGCCGTGACCATGATTAGTTTTCCTGTGTTGCTTTTTCCTTCAATTCTCGTTCCAGGAGAGATTTTCGCCTTATACTTTCCGTATTTCTCTAAATCTTCCTCATTGAGTCCCAGTTGGCTGGCAATCTCTTCTATCGGTTTGAGCTGGACATTCTCTGCGATCTCCATATCGTTAAGCATCCTGACCTCCTTTGAAGACTTTATTTCTGGAGCAAGACTTTGCACATTTCCTTTCTTTTTTCATGACTCTTCCTGCTAAAATCGTGGAACATTATACCATATTCTTCAATCAGTCCATCATCGGCAAAACTGAAATAACGGTTGTTCCCGATTATGATATGGTCCAGCACCTTCAATTGCATAACACTGGCGGCAAACACAAGCTCTCTCGTGATCTCTCTATCGCTGGCTGAGGGCTCTGGATCGCCTGAGGGATGGTTGTGAACAAAAATCAGGGAAGAGGCGTCGCATCTCAATGCCTCTTTCACAATCTCTCTCGGATAAACGGCACTCGAGTCAACCGTCCCTTCGAATACTGTTTTTTCCTCCAGTATATGGTTTTTTGCATCGAGAAAAAGGACCTTGAATTTTTCCTTTTTCTCATCCCGCAGAGAATGATAAAGGTAATCGAACACTTCTTTCGAAGAATGGCAGTAAGGCCGGCTCATCATCTTTTCCTTGAGGAAACGCCGAGAAACCTCTTGAATAAATTTAATGCCAAATACATTATGAGGCCCTATTCCGTCAATCTTCTTGAGTTCATCTTCCGTTGCCTCCAACACCCCTCTTAAAGATTGAAATTTTTTCAGAGCGTCCTTTGCCGGTTGCTTACAGTCTGAGCGGGGCGTTCCCAGCGTCAAAAGGAGCTCGATAATCTCATAATCCAGGAATCCGGCAAGTCCTCCTCTTAAAAATTTCTCCCTGAGTCTTTCTCTGTGTCCTTTATTTTTACGCAGAGTTGTGTTTTTCCTTCTCACCGGATTATCTCGATGCGACAACCAGAAAACCCAAAAGGATCTCTTCCATATTGTGTATGTAAATGATTAGATAGCATTCAGGGATGTCCTTGCTCCAGTCAGATTTTTCACCCCATTCCCTCCTCAACCTTCTCGGCCCTTAAGCGAAGGGCAGTGGGTGAGAAAACCGTTTGAAGGCGGAGCGGGCACGGTTCCTCACCGAAGAGGTGAGGAGAGCGGAGCCTGAAACCGAGCCGCTTTTGACTCGCTGGGTCAAAAGTGGCGTGTTTTCGGAGTCCACTGTCCTGAGCTTTCTCATACAGTCCTCGGGCCCGCCTCCGTCGGGTTCCCTCGAAGAACGACTCGGGAAGGCTAAACTCTTCCGATGTCGCTTCATCCATCCCTGAATGCTCTTCTGAGTTATCTAAATTGAGTCTTACCCACACAAAATGGAAGAGAACCACCTAGAAAAATGACGAAAGAGAAGGGGGAATTTTCACAGTTAGGAGGGGATTATTTTTTCTTTTCGGAAATAAACCGAATCTCGAAAAGCCTGTCCACTTCCTTGATCTTGAGCATCAGGATATAAATCAAAACAAATATGGACAGCCACATCCAGGCGACAAAGACATAGATACCCGTCGATTCTTTGATATTCTGGGGCCCGGGGATGATCTTTTCCTGGCTTTCTTCTTCCTGAGTCATCTCTGTTTTCTCTTTCTGCACGACCTGCTGCGCAAAATCAGCTTTCAAGAGGAAAAACGAGTGAAAGGAAAGAAATAACACGAACAAAGCGATAAATTTTTTCTTTTTCCTCATTAGAGAAGACTCCAGATTGTCATGGCTGCCGCATAAACGATAAACAGATAAGCGATAACAGTGATGATCTTTCCCTTCTTTTCCGCGGGTTTGTTATCAATGAGAGGAAGGAAAAAGAATGCAACGATGCCTAAGAGTATCAAGAACACAGCGAGTGTGTCCCCGTTGATAAAGAGAATCTTCGCTGGAAATATTTTAAGCATCTGAAACAGGAACAGAAAATACCATTCTGGTCTGATTCCTTCTGGCGCAGGAGCCATTAAATCGGCCGCCTTTTCCAGGCTAGGAGGAAAAAAGACGGCTACTGAGAAGAGAATGCCGATGAGAATAAGCCACACGACCATCTCCCGGTAAACAAAGTTGGGCCAGAAGGGGAGTTCTTTCATCTTCTCTTCTTTTCTTTCAGCCGCAACAGGAATGCTCATTCCCTGCTTCTGGATGAGATAGACGTGAATAGCTAAAAAAGCCAACAGAAAAACAGGAAGGATGGACACATGAAAACCGAAAAAGCGTGTCAGCGTATCCCCTGTGACGTCTTCGCCACCGCGAAGCAGCTTCGTCATCCAGACTCCGACCACTGGAATAGAGCGAGGAATGTCTGTCCCCACTTTCGTGGCTGAAAGAGAAAGGTCATCCCAGGGCAGAAGATAGCCTGTGAACCCGAAGGCCAGTGAGGCAAAAAGAAGAAAAACCCCGCTCATCCAGGTCAATTCCCTGGGCTTGCGGTAGGCCTTTGTGATCCAGATGCTGAGTAGATGGACAAAAACAAACGCGATCATGAACGAGGCGGACCAGCTGTGGACCGACCGGATAATCCAGCCCAGAGGCACCTCGGTCATAATTCGAGACACGCTTGCATTGGCCCCTTCAAGCGTGGGATTGTAATAAAAAACAAGCAGGTAGCCTGTAATCACCTGAATTGCAAAGAAAAGGAGAATAGCGCTCCCAGTGTAGTACCACAGAGAATGCTTGTGCTGGGGAATTTTTTTCTCCCTCAAGAAGCGAAAAATTTCCGGCAATCCAGAACGCTCTTCCAACCAAGAACGAAAGTTTGTTTTCACACTTTCCTCACTCACTCCACACCTTCCCTCTTGATGACCAGGTCTTCACCTTCGATGGATAAATGCAGCTGGCGAAGAGGCCTCGGGGGAGGCCCGCCAATGTGGGTTCCATTCTCATCGTACCAGCCATCATGGCAGGCACAGAAGAACTTTCTCTGGTCCGGCAGGTAAGTGACATTGCAGTCCAGATGCGTACACACAGCGACAAAGGCAGTGTACGATCCGTCATCGTTCTTTTTGAGCAGGCCAGGCTTGCTTCCCCATGCGAAATTTTTAACTGTGTTCGGCTCCATGTCTTTGAAATCCGAAAAAGGCAGGATAACCTGGTCAGGTTCCCTCGCCGGGGGGAAAACAAATTTCAGCACAGGAACCAACAGGGAGGCGGCCAGGGCACCGAACCAGCCTCCGAGGAGACCGTTTAAAAATTGCCGGCGTGTGAACAGAGAATGTCTGATTTTCATCTTTTTAATCTAAAAATTCGTTTGACCTTCTCGACAACCAGTTTCCTTCTCAGGGCTTCGATACCATCCGCTGGCCTGACCTCTTTGGGACAGACTTCGTTGCATTTAAACACAGTATCGCATCCCCATACTCCGCTTTCTGTGTTGATGTTTGACCAGTTTGAAAAAGGCCTTTTGTCTCTGGGATCTTTGACGAACCGAAAGAGCTTGGCCAGAGCCGCAGGCCCCAGATACCTTTCATCCCGGGATGCGACAGGGCAGGCGCTGTAACAGCATCCGCACAGGATGCAGTTGATATACTGAAATATCTTATCCATTTCTTTATCTTCGATCCGATAGCCCTTCTCCAACATCTCTCCCTCAGAGAACAAATACGGCTCAATCCTGCGGACAGCTTCAAAAAAAGGTTCCATGTCGACCACCAAATCTTTTTGAATCTCCAGATTGGGAAGAGGCTCAATGATGACGAGAGAAGACTTCAGGGAATCCACCATGGCCCGGCAGGCTAAATCAAATTTTCCGTTGATCACCATGCCGCATGAGCCGCATATGGCTTCCCGACAGCTGTAACGGAAAGCCAAAGTGCAGTCCTGTTCATTCCGGATATCCATCAATGCCTCCAGGACAGACATCTTCTCTTCCATCCTGAAAGAATAATCCTGGAAAAAGGGACGCTCATCCTTCAACGGGTCGTAGCGTAAAATCCTGAATGTGTATTCCATCTCAGTATTTTCTGGCCTTTGGCTCGTACTTGGTGATATTCACGTCTCGATAGCCAATCTGGGGTTTTCCGTTTTTCAACGTGACCAGCGTATGCTTGAGCCACTCTTTATCATTCCGGTCTGTAAAATCCACGCGGAAATGAGATCCTCGGGTTTCTTCCCTGTTTAATGCGCCCGAAGCGATGACCTCAGCTAAATTTAGCATGGAGTCAAACTCGATGATATTCACGAGCTCCTGGCTGTAGCGAAGGCACTTTCCAGATATACGGACTCGTCCATAGTCTTCTCTTAACTCCGTGATTTTCTCTAGAGCTTCGGATAACTCCTTTTTATTCCTGAACATATCGACCTTCTCACTCATGATCACCTTCAATCTGTTCAACAGGCGATGGACTTTTTCACCGGAATCCTTCTTGCCCCACTCTTCGATTTTCTTTTTCATCTCTACAGCTTCATCGAGAAAAATACTTTCCTCATCATGCGACTTCTGGCCTCCCTTGACTGCATTCGAAGCCTCTTCTCCAGCGATCTTTCCAAAAACAACCGTATCCAGGAGCGAGTTGCCGCCGAGACGGTTTGCGCCATGAATACTCACACACGCACATTCTCCGGCCGCGTAGAAGCCATCCACAATCGAGGCGCACTGGGCATTGACATCAATCCCTCCCATAGAGTAATGCTGGGCCGGTTGGATGGGGATGGGAGTATCAATGGGATCAATCCCGGCAAAATTGATGCAGATTTCACGGATTCCGGGAAGCCTCTTCATGATCTTTTTCCCCCCTAAATGCCGCAAATCCAAATGGACGTACTGGTCCTCAAAACCGTTTCCTTTATCTATCTCTTTCTGGATAGAGCGCGCAACAATATCCCGGGGCGCCAGTTCCATGGCCGAAGACGCATAATCCTCCATGAATCTTTTTCCCTTGTTATTCACCAGATATCCACCCTCACCGCGCGCACCTTCTGTGATCAAGATATTCATGTCATACAGAGATGTGGGATGAAACTGGACAAATTCCATGTCTTTCAAGGGGACACCGGCCTTGTAAGCGATCCCGATGCCGCTTCCGTGATTGATGAATGCGTTCGTCGTTCTTTGATAGACTCTGCCGTATCCTCCT
>JASFPJ010000216.1:0-6091 GCA_050116035.1 Candidatus Aminicenantota bacterium
ATTAGACTTCCAGCAAGAAAAAAGGCTCTTTCTGTGATTTATACTCTCCGTGGAACAGCCTATGCAGGACTAGGAGATTACGATAAAGCGTTGGAAGATCATGCAGAGGCGATAAGGCTAAATCCAAAATATGAGGAAGCCTATAATAGTCGCGCCATTATTTATCACAATCTGGGACAATTAGATAACGCTGTTGAGGATTATACAAAAGCGATTGAGCTGGCTGTTGAACTTAAGAAGAAATCCAATGAAGCGTTAGCTCTTTACAATAGAGGGATAGTTTTTTTTGATAAAAGAGAATATGAAAGAGCTGTAGGTGATTTTACTGAGGCTATAAGGCTCATGCCAGAGTTCGCCGAAGCCTATAGTTTTAGAGGAATGATTTATTCAAAGTTGGGGATAAAAGAAAAAGCAACTGTAGATTTCACCAAAGCATTACAATTCAATCCTGAATATCGGGAGGCCTATTTCAATAGAGGTCTCGTATATTTAGACCACAAAGAATATGACAAAGCCATTGATGATTTTACAAATGCCATAAAACTAAATTCCTCTGATCCAGAAGTTTACAATAATCGGGGGATTGCCTATTCGGAAAAAGAAGAGTTCGATAAAGCCATAATGGATTTTTCCCAGGCAATCAAATTAAACCCGGATTTTGAGAAAGCCTATTTCAACAGAGGGAATTGTCATCATAAAATCAAGGAGCACCAAAAGGCCATAGATGACTTCAGTGATGTATTAAGATTAAATCCCAAGGATGCTGAGGGGCTTTATTGGCGAGGAGTCAGCTATTTCCACAAATGGGAGAATGAGAAATCTATATTGGATTTGAAGAAAGCCGTAGATTTAGGACATGGTGAGGCTAGAAAATTCCTGAAGAAATATTTTAATATCGATTATAAGAAAAAAATTTTTGTTGCAGCGGCGACAAACAAGGCGATTATCATTTGAACCGCATCCCAGCCAGCTTCTTCTTCGCATCCTCAACCTCAGCAATACCAGTGTCAGCGTCTTTCCAGAGGTCGAGGAATTTCTCGTAATGGTGGATGGCTATGACATTTGAGCTTTTCTCTTTGCAGATTATATGGAAATCCGAATCTTAGGAAATCAGTAATTTTCTATCAGCCATTTGAAATTACACAATCACTTTGAATCAGTCGCGGCTTTGATTTCTAGGCCCGATTTTATAACCTTAAGGGTTCCATCCGGTTGGCGTTGCGTGAAATTAACTTTATGGATGGATTTAGGCAGGACGAAGATAATTCTCCGGTCTACTGGAGGCTTCATCCTCCAATAAACACCTTTCCCTTTCTTTCCAAAAGCCCATTCATCTGCCCACATGTGACAACCGACACATGGTGTGGAAGTCTTTTTTCCATCTGCTTCGTAGGTTAAAACAAAATCTGCAAGATCAACTTCAATTAATCCTTCCTTCTCTGATTGGATAACGATCTTAAAGATGACAAACCTACTTTGCGTGGGATCTTGGAGCTTTATCTCCCCGGGCAAAGAATTGAGGACTGGTCCTTCTAGTTTTAAAAATTCGTCGGAAGGAATCACATCGGTCACTGTATAGAAAGGCTGCTTTTCTTCACCTAAAGTTTGACCATAGATTCCGGTGCTTTGAACAATCAAACTGATGACCAAAAAGGCTAAAGCTGAAACAAAGAACGATCCCAATGCTTTGATTCTCATTATTCCCTCCTTTTAATATCCTTTGTTTCCATTGTATTCCCGTTGCTTACTTGGCAATAGGATAATAATTAATGAGGGGAGTGTCAAATTGAAATATGGACTTCTCCCCATGTGTCATATTTGTGCCACATTTGTGCCATATTAGGGTTTAAAATGATGGAAAATAGAGGAATCCTGTTGAACTAAAAATTCCTCTAAGTTGTTGGCTTTTCAGAGAAAAGCTGGCGCGCCCACCAGGATTCGAACCTGGGACCTACGGATCCGGAGTCCGTCGCTCTATCCCCTGAGCTACAGGCGCACCGTGCTGAATTATCTTACTCCATCAAAGAATTCTTGTAAATCATTCACAGCGGTTACATTCTGGTCACACAACGAGTTTCATTAATAAATAGAGAATCTGGATGGAATTTTTAGAAAGGTTGCAGGACAATGGATTCCAAATCCAATGGCCTTCCACTATTGAGAGTTCCAGAACCACTCATCAATTGTGTCATCATAGGCCAATGCAATATCGTCAAACGAACTCATTTGTAACCTCAACTCACAGTTAATCCTCAGCTGGATCAATCTCATTCAGTGTGAACAGAACACGTCCCTCCATGCCTCCTGCCACATTGATTGTCTGTCCGCTCACGTGACCTGCAAGCTTGTCTGATGCTAGGTAGAGAATTGCTCCTGCGATGTCCTCTGGTACAGCAGTCTTACGCATTGGAATTGTTTGCAGGATTCGTCTCACCCTATCCTTGTCTGTGAGTGCCTCTTCTGCCATCTTTGTCATTGTCCATCCTGGATTCACAAGATTCACTCGACCTTTAGGAGCGACATGGACAATCTCGTTTTTTAGACTCATCATCATTCCATGCATGGCTGCTTTTGATGCGGAATAGTCCACATACCATGCTTCACCAAAGAATCCTGCTGTAGAACCCACAAGGATGAGAGATGCGGAATCTCCGGAGAACTTCTCGAGGTTTTTAAAGAAGTACTTCGCACAGAGAAATGATCCGGTTAGATTCACCTTGAGAGTTTTTTCCCACTGATCAAGTGTCATCTCCTGAATAGATATGTCTTCATGTGCTGCAATACCTGCGTTTGCAACGAGTACATCGACTCGCCCAAAGGTTTGATTGGCTTTATCAAAAAGACTCCGGACTTCATCCTCAGAATTCTGATCCACTTTTACTATTGCACACGAATCTGACCACTCCGATTTAATCCTCTGAAGTGATTCTGCTGATTGATTGTATGTGCCGGTCACCTTTGCTCCTTCTGACAGAAAAATCTGAGTAGCTACAAGACCTATTCCCCCAGAGGCTCCCGTGACTATAATGTGTTTCCCTGAGAGACCAGTATCCATTGCAAACGCCTCCTTTTTTCAGTTGACTTAAGTATTAACATATTAGATAGATAAAAACAAAATTAGATATTAATCGTGATGTTATTCCTTCCACTCAGCCAGCCTCTTCTTCGCATCCTCAACTTCAGGAATACCAGGGTCTGCATCTTTCCAGAGATCACGGAATTTCTCGTAATGCTCTATGGCTTTGATTGAGTTATTCCAAATTCATTTCCTTCAGAATTTCCTTGAATCGAGGAGTTCGAGGAGTATTGAGTCCTGCAGACAGATTGAAATAAATCCACCTTTTAGAATCGCAGAAAGCAGCGCACGAGTGAGCCATAGCGGACGTCCACTGCGATGTCGGGCTAAATAAGCTTTAGCGCGACTTCCTCGTTCAGCTTATGAGGAGAGTGTCTTATTGAAACCATAATGTGCTTAGCTGTATTTATTACCTAATCTTTTTTATAAACGGGGTAAATATCTTTTGGTATGTTCTCATAAGGAAGAATAGTCAAATCAGCCGGTCCCCAACCAGGAGCATCTACTTCGAATATGGCTCCAGCCAATCCAGTTTCATGAAACCCTCTCCGAAAATGCACACGGGATTTGAGAACCACGATATCGAGATTCTTCACATCGATTCCTAGAGGCTCGAAAAAATCTGGCGTTGTCACCTGTGTCAGCTGAGGCGTAAGGATGACACGGTTGTTGTCGCCGAAGAGAAGCACCACTACCGTTCCTCTTTGTTGGTATTCACCCATGAATTCGACTTTCCCGTCAATCCTGACCGGATTTCCTGCAAATTTGTCAATCCAGCCACCAACGTTGATAATAATCTTATCCCCCACTTTAGCCTTTGCCTGAATCTCATCAATCGCGTTCTCATCACGGAGAGTGGCTATACAAAAATTATTCGCGCCTTGAAAGATTAGCTCCTCAAGGATATGTGTGGAACCGCCTGTTCGATCACTATGATCAGCGATAACAACAGGGATCTTGCCAGCTCTTGCAGCCGCAACGGCCATTGCCACTCCCTCCTCAGTCTTGGGCAATCGTTTTCCTGCAAAGACTTCCCTATGCCTCCAGATATAATCCGACATATCATCAGCGATCATGTTAGCAAGCCCTGGATCATCGTTGGTAACTACCATGACTGTCGCCCCGACATCCGGCACATCTGCATAAGCGAATCCAAAAGCGACAGAAACATACACGCCAGGATGTTGGCATTCCCACCTTCGGGCCCGTTCCATGATTTCCATTGCAGGAGAAACGCCTGTGCCCTGAAAAACACTGGGCGTGATCACACCTGGCTTTCTCGTGGCCATAACAGGCCTGTAATCCCCGAGGATTGTTTTGATCATCACTCGAGCTGCACGTTCCCCCAGTAAAAATGTGTCATAATGAGGATATCTTTTAATGATGAATACAGCATCAGCCGCATCTGAAAGCTCGTGATCCTCATTGGCATGAAGGTCGAGCGTGACAACGATGGGGATATCCCCGACGATTTTTCGTACTCTTCGTGCAAGCTCAGCTTCAGGCCTCGGGATTCCAGTGACAGCCATAGCCCCATGCAAGGATAGGAAAACCCCGTCAAAAGGCCCGAGCTCCTTCAAGTCATTCACAATACCGTTTGCATATTTTTCGAAGGCTTCTTCTGTAATCCAGCTACCTGAGGAGCCTCCCCGGGCACCCCTGGGTGACAGGACACCTACAAGCTCAACACCACCGTATTCTTCACACATCGTCTTGAATCCGCCTATGTATCCTCGGTTAGTATCGATAATATCCCGTGTGGGTGGACCGAAATATTCCCAATCTTCGATTGTGGTCGGATCCGGGCAGAATGTACAGGTCTCATGAGAAAACCTTGCGACCGCAATCCGGAGGGATTTTTCTTTTTCTGGACTGCTTAGGCAGCCGAACATACAAACAAAGAATAAAAGGAATATGGCCCACAAAACATTGACATAAGATTTATTTCTCATTTCTTCCCTCCTCTCTGGTTAATACTACCCTTCTTTATATCATTCATGAAATATTGTGGGCAAGCTTCTATCTGAACTATCAAGTTGGGAGTTACTTAGAATAAGGATCTATGGATATTTTATTGACCACCATGGTGTTCGGAATCCTTCTCTCCTGACATTTGTGGCACAGTGGACTTCACCTCCCCATCTGTGATAAAGGCTTGCATCCAGAAAATGCGGCTTCAATGGTAGAGAAGAAAGCAGCTTACGCATTTCCTCCTCCAGCTGATCTTTGCCATCTATGACAGGACCGTTTGGCGCGACAATAAAGATATGTCCGTTCAGAATTGTGGAATTGACCATGTTGGGGACGAGAGAAGTTCCATACTTGTCAAAAAGAGACGGCACTCTGATGAAATCTTCTTCCTTCAGGTTAAGTTCTGCTTTGAGACGCTCGATATTCGGCTCGATTCGTTCCTTTTGAAGTGATCTATTCAGATCTATCAGGTCTTTATTCTCGTAGAGAGATTTTATGGTCATTTTTTTGGCATAGAGATTGAGCATCGGTATCTCACCATATCCATCTTTTATCCATTTTTCCAGCAGAATAAGCATGGCCCCTGGATCAACGACAAGGACTTTAAATGGGCGCTCGAGATCACCGCTGGGCAGGAATGATATCATCTCATCCACATGCTTTATAAACAGCCATCCTGTATCGAGGCGTAAAGCCGGCCCCTGGATTTTTTGGGCTTCAAGCATGCTGATTATCTCAGGATTCAAAGAAGCATCTTCAGAGCCATCCGGATTATAGCCACAGTAAAACCGACCAAATGGAAATCCAGGAACTGGGGGCGTAACCTCCAGATTCCCATACCAGTCAAGCCAACCGTTGCCACGCCTTCCTCCGCCGTATTCTTTACGAAATGTCCCGACCTGGATCCAGCCAAAATCAGGCCCCATCAGCTTATGTTTAGCATAATCATCGAGAGGCCTTCCCCTGTTTGCTTTTAAAACCACATTCATCCTCTGTCCAGGAATCTCGGAGTAGCCGATCTCCATAGTGTCTTGAAGCCAGATT
>JASFPJ010000217.1:0-6070 GCA_050116035.1 Candidatus Aminicenantota bacterium
AGCGTCATCAACAACCGTGATAATTGGATCGGTAGGCAGGGTGATGTGCCAAGTGACGGCTCCTGCCTGTCCGTTGGCACTTCCTATTTTCTTCATGGAAGGAGAAGCTCCAGGGGCTTCGGTGAATTTGATCACGATTCCACTGGTGAAGGGCCCGAAAAGTCTCGGGTTATCACTCGTACCAACGAATATTTCTGGTTCAGCGTCACAGATATCCTCAGCAAGAATCTGATAGAATCCATCCGGATTTTTCCCCTTGCTTACGGCTTTATCCGGGCGATTTTTACCTGGAATGTTATTGCCATGCGGGTTCACGCTTTCTACACAGGAGACTTCGGGGGGGGTGGTATCGACGACTTCAATCACCACAACATCTGGTTCTGATACTGCTTCTTTCGTATCAGTGACGACTAAGGTTATGACAGTTGTTCCCAAAGGCAGGGATATGACGGGACTGACTTCCGAAGCTGAACCACCGTCCCAGGTCCAGAGATAGGTGATGTCATCCCCATCCGGATCATAGGAACCTGAACCATCAAGAGTGACATCCGCTCCGCCAAGGTAAGCCTGTTCAACAACCTGGTCATCTCCGGCATCAGCCACAGGCGGCCGGTTGGGAGTGAAGACAGCATCGTCACTGTCACTACAAGTGACATCTGTACAGCACTCAACACTGGCTGTGAATGTTACGGTCACCGGATCAGTGGCGTCAACAGGGGATGTAACAGTCACCACATTCTCCCCGTCGATAACCACAGTCCAGCCTCCGCCAGGATCGCTTGCTGACCAAGATACTTCAAGACCGCCTTCATACGTGAGATAGTCATCCAGGTCAAATGTGCTGAAAGGTGTGATCTGATCCGGAATATCTCCGACTTGCGGTGTCTCACAGACACTCAGAGAATCTGTATCCTCTGCCTGCGCCGAAACATCCCCTGCAGTGACATTCAGGACAGCTCTCCAGGTGTGTGTCCCCGGGTCATCTGAATCAACAACATGAATGTGCGATGCAGATCCTTGAAAAGCCTCAATCAAAACCACTTCTGCAGGGTCGACATCATCATCCTTGTATATCTCGAGTGTGCCATCTGCCTCAAATCTCTCGACTGAATAGTTGATCTCCACCTCATAGCCCGTGTCGCATGCGCATTCCGGAGCATCGACCGTCACCTCCACAGGAAATACTGTCGCTTGAAGTATGACGATGTACCAGGCTGTGCTCAGCCAGTGGTTCCAGTAAGAGTAACCGCCCCAGTATCCCTGATCTGTACCCACTGGTATCTGCGCATTCACTAAGTACTCGCAGTAATCACCCCACCAGTCGCCTGCTGGAGTCTCTGGGCTGGCGAGTGCGTTGGGTATAGTATCGACATCCATGAGCTCCAGGCCCTTAAACACACTAAACATGGCATAGGCATGTCCTTTGTTGCCATACCAGGTGCCGGATGGGCCATTATTCCAGCGGGAATTGATGAAATTGATGGCTGCCTGTGCGCGAGAGGTGTATTGATCATCGCCCACATAATACATCTCAACCAGGAGACCGCCTGTCTTGGATATATTGACATAGGTCCAGGGATCATGGTATCCCGAGCCGCCGTTCGAGTCATTCTGGATATAATCGATCCAGATGTTCAGTTCATCCTTGACAAATTGCGGTGCATGAATGCCCCATTGTTCCGCAGCAACCAGGCCAAGGACCGGCCACTGAGCTGTGGAATTGTCAGAATTACCGTAGTTGGCATAGTATCTCCAACCCCCCCTGCCAGTGCCATAATCAACCTGACCAAAAGCGGCCCAGTCAACAAGGTTCTCCATCACTCTCCGGTAAGTCCAGCCAGTGCATGATCCGGTGGTGACTAATCGATCTGGTGTGTTGCTGGCCACGATGGCCTGCATGACCATTCCGCTCTCGTAGACCTCACGCGTGTAGGAGTCGTCATAAAAAGAAACGTAAAGTCCGTCTTCATTCGTATCGGGATCGCCGTAGGGCTGCATGGAAATTGACCGGACCCTCGCAAACCGGAAGATGAAATCGAGGCCTCTCTCAACCTCATCTGAATACTCTGTGCCTCCTCCGGGGAAGTGTCCCTCATTCTCAAAGGCCAGCACGGCGGCTGCAGTGTGTGCCACCGGATTTGAACTGTAGCCAAAACGACCATCGCTCTGCTGCTGGGTGGCCAGCCACGCTAATCCTTTTTGTATGGCTGCATCTATCTCCAACTGCGTTGCGGCTTTGGCTTTAGGAGCGGCGAAGAGCAAAATACATAAACCTGCTACTATACTAAAAATTTTTCTTTTCAAATTATTTCCTCCTTTTCCCCTCTAGGAAAATTATTTTAATCGTTACGCCCTTTCTAAATTCTTAAGGGCACCATTGAACGCCGAAAAAAGCCCTTCTGAGGAGAAATTGCCCTCAGAAGGGCAAATTTACAGAAACTTAAGCCTCATTAAATGGAAAATATATCTGGATTTTAAAATTGTGGGTTGGCTTAAAGGAAGTTGTTTAATTCTTAGTTTTTTTTGTAGTCTTGCCCCTATAATTTCCTCCTCCTCCTCCTCAAAAAAGGGATTTTTATCATAAAGAAAAAACCAAGTCAAATGTTTTTTTTAAAATCTGTCAAGGCAAAGTGAAAATATCCGGTTCTTAGCTACGTGATAATTTCCGGTTTAATGAAAAGCAATCACAACCAGTTCTTAGGCACATAAAAATGTCCGGTCAAGGAAGAACTGGCTTGTCCTGGTGGGGCATACTGTCACTCATCCATTCATTTTTAAAGACAATCAAGAACTGAGTTAAAACACGATGTTGATGGATAGTGGAAACCATATGACAACCCAGACAATAGTCTTAAACCGTTAAACTTTCAACCGTCCATTAGGAATTTTCTCTAAAATCTATATAATATGAGCAGAAAAATTTTGTATGCAGGAGGAATTCAAAATGAATCTAAACAATCACAGAGGAAAAGCTTTGATCAGTATGGTTGCCGTATTGACATTATCCCTGGGGATAATCGGCTTAGAAGCTGTCGTTGGAAACGCCACTCCCCCATCTGATCCAGCCACGCTTATGCAATCCGACGATGGTTCAGGGATAAGTATTTATTTGTTTCTCCAGATAGACGGGAATGTGATTGAGGGTGAATCGACAGTCGCATCGCTCGGACGGGAAAATTCGATACAAATCGATTCATTCAACCAAGAGATGGCCCGGACGGGCGGAAGAATTGAACACAAGCACATCGTCTTCACAAAAGTCATTGATAAAGCTTCCCCCCTCCTCTTTAAAGCACTGAGCTCTGATGAAACAGTGGATAGTGCTGAATTTAGATTTTTCAAACCGAGCGCGAGTGGCGCTGGGGTGGAAGAGCATTTTTACACAATAAAAATAGAATCCGGGAAAGTCGAATCTATGATCACTTTTACGGGTTCAAACGATCCATATTATTTCGAAGAAATCTCGATCTCTTTCCAGGAAATAACCTGGACTGATGAAATCAACGGAGCCACACACACGGACAGCCTCCGGACTCCATAAACTGAATAACTTAAATTAATGCTGCCAAATTGAGCCATGGCTCCTACTGAATAACAGTTCATATCTTTATCAGTAAAGTCCAACATTCGCATTCTAACTCATCTATTCATTTTTTTAGAAACTCGATTGTCTCTCAAATCAGATGGCCATCTTTATCATAGGCTCTCCAAAGAGGCAAAACATCCTCCAAATTAAATTGAGTGGTCATAGTTCCATTACCATCATTATGGGGGAGTAAAGAAACAACGAGTTTAAAATCGGTTTGAAAGCTCGAACTTCCTATCAGTTTAATCTTTTTGTGGACCGAATAATCGGATGGATTCCAGGAGTAACACAACTCCTTTATCTGCATTCCCCTTCTGGAACTCCTGGTGGGCGGCTAAAATTTTATTTTTTACGATTTCTGCTAATGGAGGCAACTCGTCCTCTTTCTGTATTTGTTCCACTTTTTCCAGTTCCACTTTTTCCATTCTTTCCAAGTCCTCATCACCGGATTCAATCATTCGAAGGGCTTCTGAAACAAGTTCGACTCCTTTTGTTATATTTCTATCTTGAAACTGGTGTCTTGCCGATGAAATTTTTTCCTCAAATCCCTCGACCATGAACTCTTCTGGTTTTGTCAACAGGACAGCTTCAAGAAGCAACTCCGCGCCTTCAGCAACTTTTCCATTCTTGAGTTCATCCATGGCCGATAAAATGTTGGCGTTGATTCTCTCTGCCACAGCAAACACCTCTTCTTTTTGTTGTGTGTTCTCCAGAGCCCCTGATACATCTTTATTCTGACTCTGACAGGAAACCATGATAATAAAAACCATGAAAACAAGAATCCAGCTCCCTTTTTTCATCGTTTGACCTCCATTTTTTTCCGCATCACTTCGCAGTACCTACGGAAAAAAATCCTACATCACTTTTTCTCTTTTCCATCCTTCTAAGCCCCAGCGCTTTTAGCGTGTGCCTCGGCTGGCGGGAACACATTGTATTCTGGACCGAACTGCGCCAGGTACTCCAGGCTGAAAGCCCTCAACGTGTACCAGACGGGCAGGGAAACGACTGTCCCTATATATGGGATGATCAACAGTATTATACCGATACAGCAGGTCAATAAGCCGGCCACAATGATCAAAATCACGAACATAATGGTCAGGAGAAACACGAAAATCCCGAATAAGATGAAGTGAAATGGGTGCTGCCCGAATAGTGCTAGAAAGCGACTCCAAGCCTGTGTCGTTTTGATATGGTTCTTGTACATGATGGGAACCACAAAGCTCTTCAAGAACATCGAAATATATCCGATGATTATGATCATGAAGAAAAAAAGCAAACCCATTCCCACAAGAAAAGAGACAGGAACATGCCTATAGAGACTTTCTCTGTAGATGAACGCACCGGTCGTGAAGAAAAAGACAAAGAACATGATGAACAACGCGAAGCAAATCAGACCGAAAACCAGACGCCAGAGGAACAACGAATTACCCTCTGTTTTATACTGCTTCCACGGCTTGGCAATCTCGGCCTTATCCTGAGCCACATTATCCAGGAACATGAACATTCCTCTTGAACTCAACCAGGTGAAAGTGACGCCGACTGCGATTAAAACCACCACGAATGCTATGATGGCGATGAACCAACCCGGATTGTCCATCAACCAATCCCAGGCTCTGTTCGGAAATTCAATGAATTCACGGAAGCTCCAATCATCGCCTACTCTCGAAGTTCCATTACCTCCATTCGCTTCAGTTAATCCGGCGAGAAAGGCACTGAAACCGATAACAAACCACTTCGTGAGATCAAAAGGTTTAAACAGAGCGACCTTCATCCGGTTCCAAGCCCGGCTGAGAGGTTCAAAATATTCTATGTTCATCTGGCTCCTCCTGGATTAAACGCGAAATATTCATTTCTTTTCACTAATAAATACCGTTCGAGTGAAAAAAAGATTCAAATATTCTGGAATATTTTTATTTACAATTATTTAAATCATATTCTTTGGCTTGCCCCGAATCTCTGATCTCTGCATGTGAATTCGCTCTCTTGAAATCTCGACTATTCATACCACAGCAAAGAAGCCATGGTCAAACACAGAAATAAAATTAAAAAGTAATTTTTAGAGCTTCATTCGAAATGGAGACAATAGGATGTTCTTTCGAGAACAGCGAAACGGATAAAATTCTTGGAAATTCTCCAAAATAATAGCAGATTTTGGAGAATATTTTCAATTTTTCATCACCAACACAAAATATATTTAGGAATGCCTGGTTATCCTATAAATTTAATAATATTTTCGCTTGCGACACAGCTAAGATGTGGTATATACTGATTATTCAAGATTAAAATAAAATCCAAGCTGAATTTTTTCTTATTAAAAATCCTCTTTCAATTTGTTGAAACTTTTGGATAATTAAATTATAGAGCTGAGCAGGAGAAAGAAATGAAAAAAGTACTTTTATGGATTATTGCTTTCCTTATCACATTTTCTGCGGCTATCTATCAGCGAATGACCGGTCCCACTCATCCTCTTAGAGGCAAAGTGAT
>JASFPJ010000218.1:0-6065 GCA_050116035.1 Candidatus Aminicenantota bacterium
TATAAAGGCAGGGATATCCAGGTCCCTTTTTATTCTTTCAAGGGGGATAAGATTTGGGGCGCCACAGCCATGATCCTGGCAGAATTAATCGAATTAATGAAAAGATTTTCCGAAAAGTGAAATTAGGGAAAGTCCCATATTTCCTCCAAATTTCTTCTTCTACTGTCTTACAATCTCAAAAAGAAGGGAAAGAAAATTCATTTGTTCGACTGTTCTATTGCTGTTATCGCCCAGGAAAATGGATGCAAAATTTTCACTCTCAACCGGCATTTTCTAGAAATCAAGAACATATTCAATATAATGTTAATCTAAGATTTTGGGCACTCCCTTCCAGGAGCCTGGCTATCTACAACTAGGTTTGGTAAACTTGCTCTGACAAGGAATGATCGCCGTTAAAACCATAATCTTTGCTCTTCTCTTACCCGGTGTTTTTTTAGTCCTGGTCCCTTACCTTCTGTTGTCTTCTTCTGGAGACAGGTTTGTTGTGGATATCAGTCGCATCCGTTATATTGGCCTAATTCCAATGCTTTTCGGTGTCTTCGTGTATATGAAGTGTGTTTGGAGCTTTGCATCCGAGGGGAGAGGGACTCCAGTCCCCATCGATCCACCGAAAAAGCTTGTCGTGCAGGGGCTGTACAAGTATGCGCGGAATCCGATGTACATTGGAGTTTTGTTCATCCTCATCGGAGAGGCGGTTTTCTTCGCCTCCTTATTACTTGCTTTTTATGCGGTATTGGTGTTTATGTGTTTTCATCTGTTTGTTGTTATCTACGAAGAGCCCGCTCTCAGGGCGAAGTTTGGAAATTCCTACAGAAGATACTGTGATTCTGTTCCGCGTTGGATTCCTGGAAGAAAAAAAACGAGAAAGCAAACAAAATAATAGACCGCTTAGATTTTCCTGCATTTTTTAGATATGTTTGACTGCTTCAATTTGTTATCTGCGAAATTGTATTTGTGTTGACGTCTGTTTCAGTAAGAATTTATTATGCAATTAGTGTATAATTGAACGCCTGAAAATCAGACAATCTATCGTAGGCAAAATGATCTCAGCAACTAACTCCAGATAAAGGAGAGGGATATGGAGCGCAAAAAAACAATAACACGCAGGGATTTCATCAAGGGAGCACTCACTGCCACGGCTGCGTTCACAGTCGTCCCGCGCTATGTCCTTGGGGGGCAGGGATACACAGCGCCGAGTGACCAGTTGACCAAGGCAGTCATCGGTGTTGGCAGCATGGGGCGAGGGCATCTGAATTACCCAGGAGCCAGACTCCTGGCTGTGTGCGATGTCGATGAGAATCATCTGAAAACAGCCTTGGAGATCGGGGGTCCTGGAGTCAGAGGGTATAAGGATTTCCGGGAAGTCCTGGAGCGCTCTGATATTGATATAGTTCATATCCCGACTCCGCCCCACTGGCACGCCCTCATTGCTGTGGCGGCGGCTGAGGCGGGAAAGGATGTCTGGTGCGAAAAGCCGATGACGCGGACCATCGGCGAAGGGCAGAAGATTGTCGAAGCGGTCCAGAAGAATGGAAGAATTTTTCGGCTAAACACCTGGTTCCGGTTTCGGGGCCAATTTTATGGATTCGGCACGACTGTTAAACCGATTAAAAAGATTGTTCAGAGCGGCGTGTTGGGTTGGCCGCTCAGAGTCACAGTCAGCGGCATAACTGGGTTCGATTGGAAGTTCTACTGGAGTGGGAAGACTGAATTGAAGCCTCAACCTGTTCCCAAAGAGTTGGATTACGAATTCTGGCTCGGCCCGGCTCCTTATAAACCTTATCATCCTCACAGAGTCCACGGCTCATTCCGCGGATACTGGGATTATGACGGGGGCGGACTTGGAGATATGGGTATGCACTACCTGGATCCGGTTCAGTACCTCCTGGATAAAGACCACACCAGCCCTGTTGAGATCGAGTCGGATTGTCCACAGCAGCATCCGGATGCCTGCGGAACCTGGCGCTGGATTCGCTTAACGTATGCGGACGGCTGCGAAATCATCCTCGATGGAGAAAACAGGGATAAAAACGCACCTTTTATCCAAGGCCCTGACGGGAAATTATCAAGAGGATTCGAGTCAGATATCCCCGGATTGAAGGAAAAATTAGTCGAACTTCCGGACCCAGAGCCGCAGGTGACAGACTTTTTTGAGGCAGTCAGAACAAGAAAGAAATTCGCTCTGAATGAAGAAAACGGGCACCGCTCCTGCACCATCGTCAATCTGGCCAAGATCGCTGTGCGGCTGGCCAGGCCGCTTCGTTTTGACCCGGTCAAACAGCTGTTCATCAATGATGAGGAAGCCAACCGTTTTATTCATCAGCCCATGCGGGCTCCATGGCAGCTTTGAGGAAAGGCAGCCATTTCAGGAGAAATTGGAATGAGAAATCCTAGATTAATGAAACATAAAACTTCAATTATTGTGTTTGTGCTGGCTTTGTGTTTTATTGTTTCTTCAGCCTTGGGTCAGGAGGATTTGCGAACTCTCAAGACCAAGGTGGCTGACACGCTAGCCAAGTTTCCTGCTCAGACTGCTGAGGAACGAAATCAATTGGCTTCCGAAATTATTCAGCTTGGCTCAGAAGGCATACAGGAAATCTGCCGGATGCTTGTGCCTCCAGGAACCGGAGATGACACTCAGGTCCGGTTTGCGATTAACGGTGTGGCTGTACATGTCAACCGTGGAGGCGATGAGGCAAAACGGGAGATGTTCGCTCTGGCACTTCTTGAATCTCTTGAAGCCGCCCAAGACTATGAAGTCAAGGCGTTTTTAATCCGTCAGCTTCAAATAGCTGGAAGGGAGGAAGCAGTCAAACCTCTCAGCCAGTTACTCAGGGACAAAAAACTGTGCGAACCAGCGACTCAGGCATTATTGGCTATCCGCACTCCAGAAGTCGAGAAGGCCTTGTTGAAGTCCCTTGGTATAGTTTCCGATGAAAACAGGGCGACGATCATTAAAGCGCTGGGAGAATTGGGCAGCCAGAAGGCGGTCAAGAAGATCATTAAATATTCTGAAAGTGGAGATAAGAATCTTCGCCGTGTCGCTTTATACGCCCTGGCGAACATCGGTGACCCTCGCTCAGAGAGTGTCTTGGATAGAGTGAGTGTGGCCGCTCCTGCGTACGAGAGAGTCAAGGCCCCTTCCCTTTATCTGCTTTATGCCCAGCGGCTGGCTGAGTCAGGGAACCATGAGACATGCGTGAGGATCTGTCAAAAGATGATTGAAAACTACACAGCCCCTCAAGAAAGCCATATCCAGAGTTCCGCATTGAGTATTCTTGTTTCTGTTCTGGAAGAAAATTCCCTGAATGACATGCTGGGAGCCTTGCGCAGTCCCAACAAGGAGTTTCGCTGGAGAGCACTCGAGCTGGCCAATACGATCGAGGGACAGGAGGCCACAGCTGTCTGGGTGGGAAAATTGGATGATGTCTCACCTGAAGTTCAAGCGGAGATTATCACTATGCTGGGGCAGCGAGGGGATGAAACAGCTCTTCCGGCCATTTTAAAGAGATTCCAGAGCGAAGAACAGATCATCCGACTGGCTGCGATTCCGGCTGCAGCCAAGTTGGGAGGGCTCGACGTTCGTGAGGATTTGATGGGCCGCTTGCAGACCGATCAGGATGACGAAGCCAGGGCTGTGAAGCAGGCTCTCATGGGTTATTCGGCCGATCAGGTTGTGCCTCGGGCAGTCGAGGCCTTTGAAGGAATGCCTCCGCTTGGCCGTATTGTTTTGATAGAGATTTTTGCAGAGCGGGAGGCTAAAAAGCATGTGGATGTTGTTTTCTCCGAAACTAAGAGTGAGCATAAAGAAGTCCGCATGGCGGCTTTGGCCGGACTCGAACCTCTAGTCAGCGAGAATGACCTGCCACGGTTGATCAAGCTTCTTGTCGAAACCGATGACAGTGAAGAGATATCACTCATTCAGAATGCGGCAGTGGTCAGCGCCAACCAGATTCAAGCTCCTGAAGTACGGGCTGATTTATTTTTGGGGACGTTGGCTGGTATCGAAGGAACCAAGCGTGTGGATGTGTTTAGACCTCTGTCGAGAATCGGAGGAGAAGAAGCCCTTCAAGCCGTTGTCGAGGAAACTAAAAGCGAAGATAGGCTGATTCAAGATGCAGCCGTCCTTACACTATCCGAATGGCCGGATTTGAGCGCTGCAGACGAGCTTTTCGCTATCTGTCAAAATACAGAAAACCCAGAGCATGTCCACTTGTCCATCCAGGGCTATGTCCGCTTGGTGAATGATTCGGACCGGGATGAGTGGCAGAAGCTTTCTCTATTGAAGAAGGCCATGGAGATTCAGATGGGAGCCGAGGAGAAAAAGATTGTTCTTGCCGGTCTAGGCAATGTTAAAATCCGTGCGTCCTTGAATCTAGTGGCACCATTTTTAGATAATCCGGAGCTGAAAGGGGACGCAGCGATCGCTGCCTTCAGGATCGCATCTCCTCGAAGAGGAGAGAAGACCGGACTGTCCGGTCCTGATGTGATAACCGTGCTGAAGAAAGCGCTCGGGAGTATCGAGGACGCTTATGACAAGGAGAGGCTTGAAAGGCACATAGAGACACTATTCAAACAGGAAGGGTTCGTGCCGCTTTTTAATGGAAAGGATCTTTCCGGGTGGAAGGGATTAGTTAAGGATCCGCCAAGCCGGGCGAAAATGACGCCAGAAGAGCTGGAAAAAGAACAGGCAGAGGCGGATGAGGATATGAGGCAGCACTGGAAAGTCGTAAATGGAATCCTTGTTTTTGATGGCAAGGGCCACAGCCTCTGCACAGCCAGGGACTACAAGGATTTTGAAATGTTTGTCGACTGGAAGATTGAAAAAGAAGGAGACAGCGGCATATACCTGCGCGGGTCACCCCAGGTTCAGATCTGGGATACAGCCCAGTGGCCCGAAGGTTCCGGGGGACTTTACAATAATAAAAAAGGCCCGAGCAAGCCACTGGCAGTCGCTGATAATCCCATCGGTGAATGGAACAGCTTTCGGATCAAGATGGTTGGTGAACAGGTCACGGTCTACCTGAACAATGTGCTGGTCGTGGATAACGTGGTGATGGAGAATTACTGGGAACGGGACAAACCGATCTACCCGACCGGCCAGATCGAGCTCCAGGCGCACAGCACGCCGCTCCATTTCGGGAATATTTACATCCGTGAGATTACTCCGGATGAAGAGCCACGGATTGTGAGCGACGAGGAGATTGCCGAGGGTTTTGTACCGTTGTTCAACGGTGAAGACCTGACAGGCTGGGTTGGGGATACTGTCGGCTATGTGGCTGAAGAGAGAAAGATCGTCATTTACCCCAAGCGAGGGAGTGGGAATCTGTACACGGAAAAAGAATACAGCGACTTTGTGCTGCGTTTCGAATTCAAGCTCACGCCTGCTGCGAACAACGGACTGGGGATCCGTGCTCCGCTGAAGGGAGATGCGGCATATGTGGGCATGGAACTCCAGATCCTGGACAACACAGCGCTTATTTATAGAGACCTAAAGCCCTATCAGTATCACGGCTCTATCTATGGCGTGGTCCCGGCCAAGCGAGGCTTCCAGAATCCGGTAGGGGAGTGGAATTATCAGGAAGTCATCGCCAAAGGAACAAAAATCACTGTTATTCTCAATGGTGCGACGATTGTGGATGCGAATATTCAGGAAGCTATCGAACAGGGAACGATAGATGGAAGGGAGCATCCGGGATTGAAGAGGGCTGCGGGGCACATCGGCTTCCTGGGCCACGGCTCGCATGTGGAGTTCCGCAACATCCGCATCAAAGAATTGAAATAATCAGGTTAAAAGGTAAAAATTGCTAAAATTGGGGACAGTCCCCAATTAAAGTCTGATCTTCTTGGCAAAATCACGCATCTTCGCTTAATCGAATTTCTGGGCTCGCTCCTTTCCTTCACTGTCTTCTATTCATTCATAGGAGAAGATAAGACATGGCAGCAGATAAAGACGGCCCCTTTCTCCTTCTGTTGGAGAGGTTCCGAGAGCCAAACAAAGTACATGCTGGCTTTGCTCATTTTTCACTATTCACTCTTTTTCGTAGTGTTGGAGATCCATAAGT
>JASFPJ010000219.1:0-6049 GCA_050116035.1 Candidatus Aminicenantota bacterium
CGAAAAAACAAGCTTATGAGCAATTTTTTTCTTGAAATTCAACATCCCTGGAATCGATTGTTTCTCAAGCTTTTTCTGAGCATACTTTCTCCCCACTTTAATGGCCCAGAAGAAAATTTTCTTTTTCAATGCTGAACTGGCCAGAACATTATCCATGACCCTGGAGTAGAATTTTTCCAGTACCCGTGGCGCTACAGCCATCATATGAGGCCGTAATTCTTGAAAATTCTGAGCCACGGTATCAAAACCCTCCGCATAGCCGATCGTGCATCCCTTGTAGATATAACAGTAGGTCACCATTCTTTCAAAACTGTGAGACAAAGGTAAAAGAGCCATGCCCGTGTCCTTATCCGAAAACGGAAGTAAGGATGCAGCGGATGTGACATTGCTGATGAAATTGTTGTGAGTGAGCATGACTCCCTTGGGAGGCCCGGTCGTGCCAGAGGTGTAAATAATGGTGGCCAGGTCACCCGGCTTGACCTCGGAAACCATTTTCTCGAAAAGTTCGGGATTTTCGGCGTCCATCTGTTTGCCCTTTTCCAATGCCTGTTCCAAGGATAAAGCCCATTCCGGCGCACCTGGATCGAAACTGATGTAATGAGTCACTTTTGTTAGCTGGCTTTTAACGGCCTCTATTTTCTCCCAGAGTTCAGGATTCGAACAGAGGACGATCTTGGCATCCGAATCATCGATGATGTACCTGACCTGCTCTGGAGCAAGAGTCGTGTAGATGGGAACAGTCACACCACCCAGACAAAGATTCGCAATATCTGAAATGACCCACTCCGGCCTGTTCTCTGAGAGAATGATCATCTTGTCCCTAGCCCCAAAACCCAGGTCTTTTAGCCCAAGGGAAAAGTGTTTGACCATATTCGCAAACTCTTTAGTTGAAATGGGGACGTAACGTCCTTCCTTCTTATGAAGCATAAAATCATCTTTTACGTAAGACTTGGCAGTATTCAAAAAAAGCTGGCTGAGTGTTTCGATCATTCTTCCCTCCAAAATATATGTGCGCCAATTTTAAAGAAGAAAAGATTGGACTGTCAAGTCTTTCAGTGGGCAAAAAAATCTGAACTTCAATCAGAAGGGCTGAAGATATGAGGGAAGGAATTATTTTCGCTGAGATAGCTTTTTATTCATGCAAAAGCTGACTTTTATTAAACGCAACCAGATTCTGACGATTTTATTTTTATGAGATTGCCACGCTTTTTATGAATAATCCAGGGGACATGGGTTATTCACGAGTCGAGGTTGCCTCAGATACGAGGCACAGCGCAAGATGCTGTGGTCGTCCACCGCTCTTGTGCTGTAACGAAGTAGACTTCGTTGCGAGGAGAGAAGCGACAGCGGCAATCTCGTGCAATTAGCGATACACCATGAGATCGCCACGCTCCGCTCGCGATGACAATTTTTTTTAAAAAAAGGTCGTCAGATTTGCTCGCCCGAAGGGGAAAAGATGCCGACATATGATTATCAGTTATCCTTAAAAGTTTTTATACGTAAGAAGTCGGCCGATTTTATGAATAATCCAGGTTAGCTTTCTTTCACCTTGGCAATGGAAACAACTCTATCCCCTTTTTCCAGGTTGATTATTCTCACTCCTTGGGTGGCTCTTCCTAAAGCCCGAACTTGTCCTGTTTTTATCCTTATGACCTTTCCCAATTCCGTGATCAGTAGCATCTCTTCCTCCGAGACTCCGGCTATCCCAATCGCTTTCCCGATCTTTCTATTAACTTTCAGGTTGATCACACCCTTTCCTCCTCGTCGATGCCTGGGATAAAGGCCGATTTCGGTCTTCTTCCCGCAGCCTTTCTCACTGGCAGTGAAAATGAATTTATCCTCAGAGTCTGCCACAATCATTCCGATAATCTCGTCTTTGGAAGCTAAGGAGATGGCTTTAACTCCGGCCGCTTGACGCCCCATTGGCCTGATTTCACTCTCTTTAAATCGGATCGCTTTTCCCTGCTTTGTCCCGATTAAAATGTCCTTTTTCCCATCGGTCAGCTTCGCCATGAGCAGCTCACTCTTTTTCCTGAGGTTAATGGCGATAATCCCCCCTTTCCGGATGTGCTGGAAATCACTCAATCTGGACTTTTTGATCAGCCCGTTTGAGGATAACATGACCAAGTACCGGTCCCCAGAAAAATCTTTCACTGCAACCACAGCTCTAACCTTTTCATTCGGGGCAAGCTGGACAAGGTTCTTAATCGATTTTCCCCGGCTGGAAACTCCCACATCCGGAATATACAGCGCCTTCAGCCAGTAGAGGCGTCCCTTGTTGGTCAAAATCAACATATAGCTGTGTGTTGAACAGATGAACAGGTCCTGCACAACATCTTCGGCCTTCATACTGATGCCCCTTCTCCCTTTTCCGCCTCGGCTCTGGAAGTGATAGTAGCTCAATGAGGTTCTCTTCACGTAGCCCGAGGAGGTGTACGTAATAGCGACATCTTCCTCCTTAATCAGGTCTTCAGGCTTGAGCTCAGAAACCGTTTCTTCCTTAATTTCTGTCTTTCTCTCGTCCTGATAGGTTTCTTTGATCTCCCTCAACTCGTCAACGATAATATTCAGAATAAGCTCCTCACTCCTGAGAATTCTCCTCAGTTTTGTGATCAACTTTTTCAAATCAGTGTATTCTTTCTGTATCTTTTCCCTTTCCAATCCCGTCAGTTTTTGCAGTTGAAGGTCGAGGATGGCCTGTGCCTGTATCTTGGTGAGATGAAATTTGGTGATAAGGCCGTTTCGGGCCTGATCCACCGTGCGTGAAGAACGAATCAGAGAAATGACCGCATCCAGGTTATCCAAAGCGATGGTCAACCCTTCAAGAATATGAGCTCTGAGCTCTGCCTTTTTCAATTCAAACCGCGTGCGGCGCCGCACCACATCCTGTCGATGGGAGATGAAATAGCGCATCATATCGAGCAGTCCGAGTATTTTCGGCTGCTTCTCGACAATTGCAAGCATGATGATGCCGTAGGACATCTGGAGGGCTGTGTGTTTGTACAGGTTATTTAAAATGACTTCAGGAAACTCTCCTTTTCTAATCTCAATCACAATTCGCATGCCTTCTCTGTCAGATTCATCCCGGATATCTGCGATTCCTTCTATCTTTTTGCTATTCACAAGGCCCGCTATATTTTCCAAAAGCCTGCCCTTGTTCACCTGATAGGGAATTTCCGTTATAACGATGCGGTCTCTCTCATTTTTGCGGCCCCTCTCGATCATAGCTCTCGCTCTTAAACAGATAATTCCTCTTCCCGTCTTGTAAGCGTCTTTTATCCCTCCCTGGCCGAAAATATACCCGCCAGTCGGGAAATCCGGGCCAGGAACGTTCTTCATGATCCTTTCTAAGGACACCTTTGGATGCTGAATCAGATAGATAATGCCGTCTATGATTTCACCCAGATTATGAGGAGGAATGTTTGTGGCCATTCCCACGGCTATGCCTGATCCCCCATTCACCAGAAGGTTAGGGAATTTAGCTGGAAGAACTTCAGGCATCTTGAGGCTGCCATCATAATTCGGAACAAAATTGACTGTATCCTTGTCCAGGTCAGCCAGAAGATCCTGCGTGATCTTTCTCATCCGGACTTCGGTATACCTCATCGCAGCTGGAGGATCTCCATCAATAGAGCCAAAATTTCCCTGTCCATCTACGAGCGGGTAACGGAGGCTAAAATCCTGAGCCATGCGGACAAGAGTATCATACACTGCCGACTCACCATGAGGATGATATTTACCTATGACATCTCCAACGATGCGGGCGGATTTTTTGTATGGCTTATTATAGATGTTCCCGACATCATGCATGGCAAACAATGTCCGGCGGTGCACAGGCTTGAGCCCATCCTTGATATCAGGAATGGCCCGTCCGATGATCACGCTCATGGCATAATCCAGGTAGGACCGCTTCATCTCTTCTTCGAGACTGATAACTGATAGGTCAGGCAACTTAGTACTCATCCATGCTCCTTAAAATTGAAGATGTATTGCCTCCTGAGTGTATCTCTAAATATCGAGGTTCTGAGCCTCCAAGGCATTCTCTTCGATGAAATTCCTTCGGGATTCAACCTCTTCACCCATAAGGACAGTGAAAACGTTATCCGCTTCTACCGCATCCTGGATGGAGACCTGGAGCAAATACCTCTTCTCCGGGTCCATGGTCGTCTCCCACAGCTGCTGGGGAGTCATCTCACCCAGACCCTTATACCTCTGGATGACTATCCCCTTTTCCCCCTGTTGAAAAAGGAAATCGAGGAGTTTCGCTTCGTTTTCGATCTTTACCTTTTCACTATCGCTTAAGACCTGAAAAGGGGGCCTGGAGGTCTCTAAATCTTTGTGTATGTTATACAGATTTCTGAACTCGACAGATTGGATTAAGTCCAGATTAACCTTGCAGGAGACTTTCATCCCGTTGATCCTGAAATTGACGGCTAATTCATACAGGCCATGTTCCTCGTCAACATTTAGATCAGAGCTGATATCACTTTCTTTAAGAAGTCTCTTGATATTATCCATCTTCTTTTTGTCTTTTAAAAAGTCGGAACTCGCGACTCCATTATTGAGAAGGATATCAATAAGGAAAAACGGATAGTTCTTTCTCTCCAGAATCTGAAGGTAATTCTTCTTGGCGATGATTTTCTGGAAGAATTTTCTAAACTTTTCGCCCTTGATCAATTCTTTCTGTCCTTTGACTTTGATCTGGAAGTCTTCTGATATCTTTTTGATTATGTAGGTCTCAAAAGAGTGTTCATCCCTTAAATACTCGAATGATTTTCCTCTCGAGATCTTGTACAGCGGGGGTTGGGCGATATAGAGATGTCCTCTCTCGATTAACTGAGGCATCTGGCGGTAGAAAAAGGTCATGAGAAGCGTTCGTATGTGAGAACCATCCACGTCCGCGTCCGTCATGATGATGACTTTATGATATCGCAGTTTATCCAGGTTGAAGTCTGTCTGCTCAACTCCAGTTCCCAGCGCAGAAATGATGATACCTATCTCTTCACTCTTGAGAACCTTGTCAAACCTCGCCTTCTCCACATTGAGTATCTTTCCTTTCAAGGGCAAAATGGCCTGGAAACGGCGATCACGAGCCTGTTTGGCAGAACCGCCTGCAGAATCCCCCTCAACAAGATAAATCTCGCTCCCTGCGGGATCTTTCTCCTGGCAATCAGCCAATTTCCCTGGGAGGGATGTTGACTCCAGAACTCCCTTGCGGCGGGCCAGCTCTCTGGCTTTTCGAGCCGCCACCCTCGCTCTGGCCGCCTCTGTAATTTTTGTAACGATTTTCTTGGCCGTTGTCGGATTCTCTTCAAAGTAAGTGGACAGCTCTTCATTCACGACGGATTCGACTATACCCTTAACCTCACTGTTCCCAAGCTTTGTCTTTGTCTGGCCTTCAAACTGAGGATTCTTGATCTTCAAGCTCAACACTGCACTCAACCCTTCCCGCGCATCATCGCCGGTCAAGTTTTGACTCATATCCTTAATCAGTTTGCTCGCTTTGGCATAGCTGTTGATGGACCGAGTCAGAGCGGCCTTGAATCCAATCAGATGAGTGCCGCCTTCAGTGGTGTTTATATTGTTCACAAAGGTGAAAATCGTTTCGGAATAACTCGTGTTGTACTGGAGAGCCATCTCGACGATTACACCATTCTTCTTGCATTCAAAGTAGATGGGCCTGGAACCCAGAGTGGATTTATTCTGGTTGAGGTACTGGACGAACTCCTTGATCCCCCCTTTGTACTGGAATTCATTGGTCTTATCGGTCCGTTCATCGACGAGGGTGATTTTCAATCCTTTGTTCAAGAAAGACAGCTCTCGCAACCGCTGGCTTAACGTCTCAAAATTAAAATCTATGGTTTTAAAAACCTCTCCATCAGGCTTGAAGGTCACTTTTGTCCCGGTCTTCTTGGTCGTTCCAATCTTTTTGAGTTTTGTGGTGGGTTTACCTCTCTCGTAGCTTTGGGAATAAACGCCGCCGTTTCTTTTGATCTCCAGGTCAAGCCTCTCCGAAAGTGCGTTAACCACGGAAACACCGACACCATGA
>JASFPJ010000220.1:0-5982 GCA_050116035.1 Candidatus Aminicenantota bacterium
TTTAAAGATTCCTTTCCTGTTCAGAAACCGCGTCAATCCTGCATGATGCCAGAATATCTCAAACGCATCGCGAATATCTTTGAATTTCGGGATCATTTCCTTGAGATTATCTCTCCCGCGCTTTGTTAAGAGAGAATAGAGTATATGCCAGATGAGGTTGAGGATCATCACGACAGCGGCCACGCGATGGACAATTCCCCTGATGTAGAAGCTCTGTTCTAATGAGAAGAGTGGTTTCAGGATTTTGATATCATGCAGAAAGACGGGGAGCCCGGTGACTATCAAAACGAAAAAAGTGCCGATGAGAAGAAAATGCTGAATCCGCTCAGTGAGATTCATCCGCAAAAAGATTTCATCGTCTTTGATGAGTGATGTATTTTCTTTCTTCAAGCTTTTTTTCTCCTCAGAACCACTCTGTGCAGAATATCTACACTGATGAAAGCGAGAAACACGAAGACGATACCGACGATCAAGATGATATAGAAAGTCTTCACAAAGTAAGCCCATTTATTTGTTGCTTTTTCAGAGACGACATGAATTTTTCCCTTTGCGAAATTCGCTCCGGCTCCTGGATGACAGTTTCCGCATGTTTCTGGCAGATTATCAGGATGGATCATCGATTTTGAATCGGTGGATGGACGGATATCATGGAAACCATGACAACTGGCACAATTCGCCACGCGAGTTTCTCCGAACTTGGAAGCCGTTCCATGAAAGGAATTGGTATAGGTTTTCAACCGGGCTGTGATAAAGCCATACTGGCGGGATAAGGCTTCATCGTCGTGGCAGCGTGAGCACACTTCGGCCACTTTTGTTGTGTACACGGTGGAATTCAGGTCCTGTGGAGATGTGATGTCGTGCTCACTGTGGCAATCGGTGCAGACGGGGATGTCGTTGAATCCTTCAACATAACCTTTCCCATGGACACCTTCAAGGTAATCTCGTTCGATCCCCACATGGCATGTGCCGCAGGTTTGAATGATGTTCTTCCTGGAAACGAGAGATTCCGGGTCGTGGACATGACGCACATCATGGGCTCCATGGCAGTTGCTGCAGTTCGAAGAGGTGGCCAAGCCTGCTTTTTCCAGTCCTTTATAATGGATGCTCATCTCATATCGTTTGATGAATTCTTCGCCTCTTTCAGTCTGGACCTTTTCCAGGTGGCATGCTTCGCAAGTGCGAGGGAGGTTGAGAGGAAAAACCCGGGAATCGTAATCCTCCTTACTTTTTATGTCATGCGTTCCGTGGCAGTCTTTGCAGCTTACAGCACAGCAGTCTTCTTCTGGATTGGCCTGGCTGTGAATGCTTTTCTGGAATTCTTCATAAGCCTTATCATGGCATGTTCGACATGTAACAGGTTCTAACTTTTCGGCGTGGGGGAAATCCTCAAAGCCCGAAAGATCCGCATGACAGTCTGTGCATGAGAAGCCTGCTTCTCCGTGTATGGAGGAGAGGTATTGTGTATAGTCGACATAGAGTGATTTTTGATCATCTGTCTTAAGGTCTGGATCCTCATGGCATATCATGCAGTCTTCGTTTGTCTGAGCAGCGAGCAGAGATGTGAAAGTAATGCTCAGGAAAAGAATAAATAATGGAATTTTCAAGAATTTCATGTGCTTTTTTTGCTCTCCATCATACTCTTTGAGTATTAAAATCTATAGAGGACATCTTCCGTTTCCGTTGCCTTGATCCAAATATATTTTACTGATAAAGAATCCGCTTTATATCGGCAACCTCGATCTCTTTGATGAGCGACGGATTCTTATTATGGATTTTATTGGTTTATGACTTTGAAATTCTTCTACTCAGTCAGATTGAAAAAAATTATTGTCCTCACTCCTTTTCAGGAACAGGATGTTTTATCTTTGCCCACTTCACATCAAAATCAAATGGTTTCCCGTGGGCATTTTCATGACAGGATAAACATTGTTTTTTTATCGCTTCAGGAGAATCATAGACGATCAGGCCGTTTTTCACAGATTCTTCCCGGTTTTTCATGATGCTCAGTTTTTTATAGACGCTGCCCGGGCCGTGGCACACTTCACAAGTGACTCCCTCTTCTTTGAGTTCTGCGGCTTTTTCAAAAAGAGGACCATGACAGTTCAGGCATTGTGGACTCTCAGCGGGTGGAGTTTCAACTCCAGCTTCCTTTGCCACTTGGATAGCTTCTTCCGAAGTTAATGCCCCAAAGGATTTGGAGTGAGTGCTTTCTTCCCAGATGGGGAATTGTTTTCCCTGTTTTTCACTCTTGTGGCAGATTTTGCACTTTGCTGCACCGACATAAGTGAATTCCTGGCTAAAGAGCGTCACAAGTAATGATAAGGTCGTTAATACAATCAAGATTAGTAGGATTTTCTTCATCTGATCCTCCTTGATTAGCTAAATTGTATGATAATTTACCACACCGAATAAGTCAATATTTTTTCTATAGAAATTATAGTTTTTCTCGTAATAAAATCAGCCCTGACGGAAGCATAGATGCTTTTTATCCTATGAAAAATTAAGAACAAAGTAGAAAAAGAAAAACTATTGAGCCTTTTGCTTTTTTATCGCGAGATAACGTCTGCGGAGCATTGCGCTTATCTCTATTATGGGCGAAAAGACCTGGTTTTTTAGGGGATAAATAAAAAATTTGTTTGAGACGTTCATTTGGCCGGAATCTTTTTTTCGATTAGTTTGATTTTTAGGAATAGAGCGACAACTAAAAGGAAAATGAAACATGTTGCAATGATAAGTCCTGCCTTTCTGAATTTGGCTTCTCTGAGTGCTTCTTCTCCAGCCATCGTCACTTCAGTCACGACTGATTCTCCTTCCTTGATTTTTTCTGTAATTTTTTCGAGAGAAAAGCTGTGAGTGAGATTCCGGACCATGATAAGTGCTGTATGCGCTTCTGTCAGTTTGAATTTGGGCTCACTGACTTCTACTCCTTGTCTGTCTGCTTGTTCCAGAAGGATTTCGGCCTGGTCGATTCTTCCGATGAATGCGCCAAGCTTTTCCTTTATCTGCGAGGCCACAATGTATGGCTTGGAATCAGGATCGTGACATTGGATGCAGATCGCCTTTTCCCCTGTTCCAAGCATTTCATCAGAGGGTGGAAGAATTTTGTGATTGCCGTGGCAGGCTTCGCACTCGGATATTTCCATTTCCTCGAATGCTGTTTTATGGGGACTTTGAGAAAAGAGCTCTCCTGTACTGGGATGGCATTGACGGCAGACATAAGAAATGGAGTTAATTTCAGGAGGGACGGCCCCGTGGTTTCCGTGGCAGTCGTTGCAGACAGGAGCGGAGAGGTCTTTTTTTTCGTAGAGCGCATGGGCGTGGACGCTTTGTTTGTAGTCTTCCATTTGATTTATGGGGATTCTGTAGCCTTTCATGTAGTCTTTATCCGAATGGCATCGACTGCAGGTTTCAGAGATGTTCCAGGGAAATGTCCAGGATTTGGGATGGTTCGCCGCGAGAATACCATGGCTTCCATGGCAGTCAGTGCACACAGCGACTTTTGTATCCCCACTTTTAAGAAGCTGACCGTGTTGGCTTGTCCAGTATATGTCTAGCTGGTCGACTCTGAGGCTTGGGTTGAAACGTCTCATATAGCTGGAGTCTGAATGGCAAGAGGCACAGAATTCAGGAATATTCCTTCTCAGAGGCGAACCTTTAAATGTTGTGTCTTTGGCCAGCCCGACCTCTTCTTCTGCAGGATTCCCTCCGTGACAGTCACTACAGCTCAAGCCGAATTTTTGATGGACATCCAGTTTAAATGCTTCAACAGGAGCCGCGAGTTCATCTCCCATTAGTTCGTGGCAATCGATGCAGCTACTGCTCTGGGCAAGAGATAGAGTGGGATAAAACAAAATAATCATGGCGAGGATTATAAATTGGAAGAAATTTTCTCTATTCTTCAGTTTTTTCATGTTTCTATAATCTGGGATGAAGGTATGTTAAAGCCGTCATTAGGATTATGTAGAGTAAGATAATAAACCCGATTAGAGAGATGACCGGGCTTTTCTTTTCTTTCACAGCGTTTCTATCCAGAAAGGGAACCAGCAACCACAGGAGTCCACCGACCATAAACCCGAGAATGGCCAGGATTTCTCCTTCAACGAAAAGAACATGAGAGGGCATGATTTTAAGAGTTGTGAACATGAAGGTGAAATACCATTCTGGTTTAATCCCCAGGGGAGTGGCTGCAAAAGGATCGGCTTTTTGTCCGATTTCCCATGGAAAAAAGACACATAGGACGCCGATGAGTGCAAGAATAATCATCCAGCCCAGAGAATCTTTCAAGATAAAATTCGGGAAAAAGGGGACCTCTTTAATTTTCTTTTCAGATAAGCCGATTGGCTTACTCATCCCTAAAGTCTGGACCAGGATGATATGAGCGCCCATGATTATCACTGTCAAGAAAGGGAGAATCGCCACATGAAACCAGAAAAAGCGCGGGAGAGTGGCTCCGGAGATTTCCGGTCCTCCAAGGATGAAGGCCTTAATTGATTTCCCTATCAGCGGAAATGTGCCCGCAATATCCGTTCCCACTCGAGTGGCAAAAAAGGCGAGTTCATTCCAGGGCAGTAGATATCCACTGAAGCCAAAGGCCAGAAAGATCAGGAGAAGAAAAAATCCAGTGATCCAGGTCAACTCCCGCGGGGGACGGTAGGCCTTCATAAAGAATGAGCTGAACATGTGGATAAAGATGGCCCCGACCAGAATATTCGCTGTCCAGCTGTGTACCGAGCGAATCAGCCATCCAAACTTGACCTTACTCATGATTGTGTGAACACTCTCATAAGCGGAATCGACCGAAGGCGAGTAGTACAACAGAAGAAGAATTCCGGTGATGACTTGAATGATAAAGAGAAAAAGGCATATCCCTCCGAAATAATACCAGAAAGAATGTTTGTGCTCCGGGACCTTCTTTTTTTTGGCGAATTGAGCGATTTCAGAGAGTAAGAAGCGCGAATCCAGGTAGGCGACGGTGTTTTTTATGAAATTTTTCATCGATTATTCTCTAGACACCATGATTTCTTCACCAGCAATTTCCACTTTAAACGCTTCCAAAGGAGATGGAGGCGGTCCTGATATCACTTTCCCGTTCAAGTCAAACCGTCCGTTATGACATGGGCAGAGAATCGTTTCTGTATCGCTTTCATAAAGGACATTACAGGCAGCGGAGAATGCTCTGAGCTCTCCGTCGATTGTGTTGATGAGAATCCCGGGTGTCGTACCGAATTTAAAGATTTTATAGGAATTGGGAGCGAGTTCGCCAACTCTAGCCGCTGTTACTTTATTTACGATGGCTTCAATGCGCTTTGAAGGGAGGATATAGCGGATAACAGGATAAAGAAAGGAGACGACTGTTCCTGTCAGGCTGACTCCCAGAAAAATGTCAATGAATTTCCTTCTATTCATCAGGAGAATTCTCGCTTAAATTTTTAAGCGTTTTACTCAGGTTTGTCAATGTTTCTTCGATGAAAGAGAAATTATGAATCCCGTGACTCCCGTCCAGTTCAAATATTTGCAGCATTCTTTCGATCTTCAGAAGTTGTGCTTTTCCCGAATCAGACAAGACAAATTTTCTCTTTTTTTGTAAATCGGCTTTCACAGAAAGGATTAGTTCTTTGACTGAGTTCTGCCATTCTACAAAAATCTCATCATAACCTTCTTCATGGCAATCGAGGCATTTATTCTGGTCAGAACGAAAGATTTTGTTCTGTGGACCAAGATGGCAGTCCGTGCATTCCGCCTCGGCATCAGACATTATGTCCTTGGGGATTTCGTAGCCATCTAAAGAGCCCCCTTGATAAAGTGTCTTCTGGATTTGATGACATCCAGAGCAGTCTTTTGCTGTATCCTGATGGTGGCAGACAGCACAACTCTGTTTGGTGGCGACGAATTCCCCATGTTTTCTGATATTCGAATGGCAGACATCGCACTGGATTTTTTGCTGGAGAAGATGACTTTTGTGAGGGAAATTCAGTCCGAATA
>JASFPJ010000221.1:0-5971 GCA_050116035.1 Candidatus Aminicenantota bacterium
GACGCTATGGAGGCATCAGAACCTCCTCCCGTTTTTCCTGCTGACAGCTTCATGCCCAAGGAGGATGCGATTTCTTTGATTCGGGAGAACAACTCTGAGGAAGCCTCGGTTTTTTCCATGGGAGGAGTCGAGCTTTCAGTCGTGAATTTTATCCGCGCACCCTTGAGCACCGGTTTTAACTTTTTGAGTGAAGTGGTGAATTTTTCTTTCTGTTCGTTTTTCCAGAACCTGACATCCAGGACAGCCCGAGCATTGTCGGCGACGATGTTGGGTTTTTCCCCACCATCGATCAAGCCGATATTGACAGTTGTCTCTTCCTTTTCGAACTCTTTCACGCGACGCAGCTGGTGCATGAGCTCTTCTATGGCATTGATGCCTTGATTCGGATTTCCGGCATGAGCGGCTTTGCCTTTGGTCTCCAAACGGATAACAAGCCGGCCTTTTCTCTGGATTTTTAATGCGCCTCCCGGAAGTGAAGGTTCCAGACAGAGGACGTACGATGATTTTTTGCACTGGTTCCGGATGACTTCATAAGATGCATCACTCCCGATTTCTTCGGCTGAGTTGATAAAGACAGCCACTCTCTTTTTGGGCAGAGTATTCAGCTCATTCAAAGCTTTCAAGGAAAAAAGAGTCATGACAATGCTGGCTTTCATATCCAGGACACCTGGCCCAAACACCTTGTCTTCAGAGACGTAAAAAGGCATTTTGTGGAGTTTTCCGACAGGCCAGACTGTATCGATGTGTGTGAGAATTAAGATCTGTTCGGTGAAGGATTTGGGAGTTGATGAAGGATAGTGGGCCACATGAAGGGCTCCGATTCCTTTCTGGGGGAATCGTTCTATTCTGGCCCCAGCTTTTTTAAACTCTTCGATGACAAAGGCAGAACAGGCATCCACAGATTTTTTATCCCCGGATGGAGACTCTCGATGGACCATTTCTTTCAAAAGGTTGACCATTTCCCCTTTTCTAGACTTATAATAATGGTAAAAATCCATTTTTATTCCCTCCACTGGGAGGGATTAACTCTATCACAACGGCTGAGGAAATACACCTTTTTTTTGGGATCGCGTCTTAACATTTAACATTTCATTTAATTGAAAAAAACAAGGGGCCATGTCTTAACATTTGATATTATGTTTATTAGAATATTAGTCGACATGCTTTTTCTTATTGATTGACAGAAAAAAAGAAAAGCGGAAGAAGAAATGTTAAATGTTAAGACGCGACCCCTTGTTTGAGGGACGGTTTGAAAATGAATATTTTATCTATTCTTTTTATGTTGCTGATTGCGGCTATCGCAGGGGCTATCGGAGCCAACCTGGCAGGGAGAAAAAAACTCGGGTGCATCACATCCATTGCGCTTGGGTTTATCGGCGCCCTGATCGGGACTCTAATCGCTCAAACCTTGGATCTCCCGTTGTTCATTTACATTAGATTTGGGAGCCAACACTTTCCAGTTATCTGGGCGGTTATCGGTGCGGCTCTTTTTGTGGCTTTCTTGAATCTTTTCTCCCGGTCTGCCAAATAGAAAGCCACTTGACTCAGGAAAACAATGAGACGATCGACTTGTGGAGAAAAGACAATCCTCTTATGACTTTTCCTACGGGTCTGTGTTTGAGTTTTATAGCCTGATAGCGGCAGACCTCATGACAACACATGCAGTGGATACAGAGGTTTTTATCAATTCTGACAAAATCCTCCTCGGATTTTGCAGCTCCTCGTGGGCAGATATTCACACACTCCAGGCAAGCCGTGCATTTTTTTGGAGTGGTTTCAGGGATGAGTGTCAACTGGTTTTGAATATATGCATAAAGGAATGATGGGAGTTTTCTCCTGAAAAGAGCAATAGCGACGGTAGAATGTTTGAAATCTTTGACTTCAACATCTTGGATGTTTTCTCCCACGGTCTCAATATCCTCAATCCGGCCAATACCGAGGCCTCTTTCATGTGCATCCTGGGTGGTGTAGATATTCATTGGATTCGTACCAGTGATTTTTGATGCGACCGCATCCACTGCGACGGCATCTTCTGATGCGATGATCACTCCCACCTTTTTTGGGTTTCCTGTCGAAGGGCCTTCTCCTTCCATGGCAATAATTCCGTCCATAATAGTCAGATGAGGTGGCACACAGGAATAGATGTCAACGAGCATCTGGCTGAAGACATCATTCTTGATAAATTGTCTATGATAGCGGTGACGGAACCCATGCGGAATGACGCCAAACATATTCTTTACCGCTCCTGTAAAGACTGTGAATGAGTGGGTTTTCAGTTTGGGTAGGTTCAGGATGAAATCTGCCTCGAGAACTACGGGTGAAATAAAAACCTTCTTCAGGAGTTCACCTTCACAGCTGACCTCACGAAATCCTTCTTCTTTCAAGTTAAGGAGGCGGACTCCCAATTCATCACAGATTTGGCGGTAACCAGAGATGAAGAAGCCATCTTCCTCCTTGGATTGGATGTCATCTCCAACCGTGATAGCCACATCGAGTTGTTTTAGAAAGAGGAGGACTTCCTTGGTGAAGACTGGATGTGTAACGATGGCTTTCTCAGGAGGAGAAGGAGGAGAGAGGTGGTTGATTTTAACAAAAACATGACTCCCTGGCCGAATGAGATTCTTCAATCCGCCGAAGTAAGATAAACTTTGTTTCAGGCCTTCATGGATTTCTGTGGGGTTATACTCGGCCTGTTTGATGATTGAAACTCTGGCCTTTTTCATGTTTCCTATTATATGCAAGAAGAGTGGCCATGGCGAGAAGAGATATCGTTTGGATTGACAATGGAGGTGGAGTTTAATAATCTGACGGTGTTTATTCGACTATGAATGTTTGGACTGTTCTGGGTGAATTTTCTTTCCTCATTCTGATTTTCTTTTTGCTTGTGTTCTCTCTCTACAACCTTGTCGAAAGGGAAAGGAGGGCTTTCTGGTGGAGCGCCATATTTCTTGTGGGGCTGGTTTTACTGAATTTTGGCTTCCGTCTGGTCAAAGCTCCCCTTGAAAACTGGCTGTTCGGTGCAGTCTTTACTCTCTTTATCATTATTCTTGTTCTTCTTCTTGTCCCCTCCTTAAGAAAACGCTCCGTCGAGATTGTGGGGGAGCAGAAAAAAATCGATGAGAGAGATGTCATCTTTGCCCGTTTTGACCTTATGGAGGGCACTGAGAATTTTAAATACTACTATGAACGAAAACCTGAATACAAGAAAACAGATGGTGAGATAAGGAAGATTCCTGACATCCTCGAATCGTCTCATTTTGATAAAAATCCGGAACTTTTTTCCCTGGCGACAGTCGAATTCGATTTTCTCGAACATCAACTGACTCAGGTGCAGGGAAAAGTGTTTAAGGAAAAAACCCAGTCTTCTCCGGCTGAGAACACCCAGTTGATAAAAAATATAATCAAATACCTTGGGGGAGATATCTGTGGAGTGTGTCTCTTGGACCAGGCATACATCTACTCCCATGTCGGACGGGGACCTGAGCCTTACGGTCAGAAAATAATCATGAATCATAAATATGCCATCGCTTTCGCTCTGGAGATGGATTTAGAAATGATCGCTTCTGCCCCAAGAGCCCCTGTCATTGTCGAGACAGGGAGGAAATATGTTGAAGCCGCAAGAATCTCCATAATGGTTGCCAGCTTCATCCGCCGCATGGGATTTCCGGCCAGGGCTCATATAGCCGGGAGCAACTATCAGGTCATGCTTCCGCCGCTTGCCTGGAAATGTGGTCTGGGGGAGTTGGGAAGGCTGGGGATTCTCATCACGGGAAAATATGGGCCCAGGATTAGGTTGGGGCTCGTCACCACTGACATTCCTTTGGTGCCTGATGTTCCGAGAAGTCTGGGAGTCCAGGAGTTTTGCCGGAAATGCCAGAAATGTGCCCGGAACTGTCCGGCTCAGGCAATACCCTATGGAGATAAATCAGAGGAAAAAGGAGTGCTCAAATGGGTGCTTAATCGGGAGGAGTGCTACAGGTTTTGGAGAAAAGCGGGAACAGACTGTGCGGTCTGTATCTCTGTCTGTCCCTTCAGCAAGCCGGATAACTCATTCCACAATCTTATCAGAAGAGTGGCTGAACGATCTTCCTTTGCCCAGAATTTATCAATCTGGGCCGATGATTTCTTTTATGGCCGTTCTCCTCGTCCAAAAAAATCCCCTCTTGGGAATTAACCGACTCTATGATAATTATTCTTTTTTGATTGGTTTATTGTATTTCTTTTTTCCGAGTGGGGACCACATCCCGTAGCTCTCTTCGTGAATCTTGCATCTTCCCAAAGATGTCCAGTGGAATCCATAGTTGTAACCGAACCATAAGTATTTATCTCCACCGCCATTTTCAGTAGTGATGATATAGCGCGCGGCTACGTTTCCTATGCCCAGCACTTTACCTCCAGGGAGATCTGTGTCTCCTTTGTTCGCATCGAAAGGAATCCAGCCGTGAGGAGGAAGATACACTTCTGTCCACCTGTGAAAGACATTGTCAAAACTGGCATCATCTCCCCGGCGGCTGACTGCTCCCACGTAGCGCACAGGGACACCGAGGGCCCTGCAGAGGGCAATCATCGAGTAGGAATATTCCGAACATGACGCTGTTCCTCGTTTCAACACGGTGGGAGCAGGATTCCATCCTCCAAGAGGTTTAAGGTTGTAGCTCAAGTTCTTCCCCAGATAATCATACACACGACGGGCAATCCAGTAAGGATTTTTTTCGCTTCCAGCGATGCTTTGGGCAAGATTCTGGATGAACGGGTCGTTAATCTTGTATTTATCCCCATCCTGTATGTATTGTCTTTTAATATCTTCAGGGATGTCTTCGATACTGCCGATATTATCCGGATGGATAAAGTATTCAACGGCGTATATTTTTGCGTTGACTTTCCACCCTGGCTTAACGACTGAATAGCTTTTTAGATTGTTGAAGCGAAAATGGGCGATTTTCTGGCCCCATTTGTCCAGGATAACCTCATCCGGGTCAGGGTTGAATTGGACAGGCCCCAAAAGAGTCTGGTTATCCCGGCTGACAGGCATGGGAAGGTAAATATCCAGAGTATTTACCGTTCCGGGCCCATAATTTCTGAATTCTTTAATGAAATGGAGGGACATCTGTCGCTCATCCCATTTTGTAAGAATATCCTCATCAAAGATTTTTATCTGGTAGATCTCGTCATTTTCATAATCCACATTCCAGAGCGTATTTCTTCCCCACGCCAGGCCATAGGCAAAAGGACCACAGGCGCGTAATGAGGAAAGACAGAGGCCGTCAGAAGGATTCACCAGATAGATCCGGTCCTCACCTCGGTCTGTTATCCAGAGATAATTTCCGTCAAATGCCAACCCGGCCGGTTCCAGTGCGGGGGAAGGGAAGTGTTGAACCATCATCCCATCCTCAGGCGAAACTTTGAGCAAAATATCCTGCCTGTGGTCTATTATCCAGAGATATTTTCCGTCCCAAGCAAGGTCTCTGGGATTTGAACTGTTAGACTCCAGAATGGCTGTGGCTCTCCCTGTTTGAGGATCCAGACGGTAGATGGATTTCTCTCCAGAATCGATATGCCAGAGATATTTCCCATCCCATGTCAGACCTTCAGGGTGATGGCCAGGGGAGTCGAAGCTTTTAATCGTCTTCCCATCATCCGGGTTGATTTTGTAGATTTTATCCGTGTAGATATCCGCAAGCCAGAGATGTTGCCCATCAAATGCCAACCCTGTCGGACAGGGTCCGGGCGTTTTGACTACCTTTAAAATGTCCCCGACTTTCGCCCAGGAAAAGGTTGTCAGGAAAAATAGAGTGAAAAGACAAACCGAAAATTTTCTCATGGGATCCTCCGCTTGGCTCCTATTATAGTGCGATCGAGTCTCATTTTTCAACACTTGGATGAGAGGTTGCGTCTCAACAGGGAATTGTTCTTAAGGGGTCGCGTCTTAACATTTAACATTTCTTCTTCTTCTTCTTCTTCTTTTCTTTTT
>JASFPJ010000222.1:0-5962 GCA_050116035.1 Candidatus Aminicenantota bacterium
GCTAAGGAGGTTCACTGTGAATAAAAAAGCAATAACGGCCAGAATGGCCAAAGACTCCGGAATCACTGGCCTTCAAGCGGAAAAGGCATTCACTTCCCTGATCAGCGGTATCAAGTCATCGCTGAAGAAAGGACATAGAGTTACATTTTCCGGGTTTGGCAGTTTTGAAGTTAAGAATAGAAAAGCAAGAAAAGGAAGAAATCCAAAAACCGGAGAACCCATCAACATCCCTAAAAAGAAAAGAGTGAGATTCATTCCGAGCAAAAGCTTTATAGATTCTCTTTAGCATCCAACAAACCACCCTTCATTCAGCCAGAACAGGCTTATACACTGTGTTATCGAAGAACCAAACACGAACCTTTCAACTGGAATAGACAAGAAAGACTCATTCCTTTACAATAATCTCTCGTGACGGGAAAATGACGACTCAAAAGAAAAAGGTCGCTCTCCTCTTTGGCGGACGCTCCGCCGAACACGAAATTTCCCTTCTTTCTGCGGCTTCGATATATAAAAATCTGAATGCAAAAAAGTTCGAAATCATATCTATCTACATAAACAAAAAAGGAGACTGGAAAGTCGTTGAATCTCCTCTTCTCTCTCCTGAGGCTCTGAGTTCCGGTTCGTTTTCCTCTTTCCTCCCCTGGGATAAGAACGCTTCCTCATCAACTGTCGAAGCAGACATCTATTTCCCAGTGCTCCATGGCCCATACGGTGAAGATGGAACGCTCCAGGGACTTCTGGAGATGGCTGATGTCCCGTTTACCGGAGCCTCTGTCTTGGATTCCGCAGTGGGGATGGATAAGGCCGTCTCGAAAACAATCCTTAAAGCCAGAAACCTACCTGTCGTCGAACACCTCACTTTTCTGGAAAAAGAATGGAGAGAGAACAAGGAATCTGTCCTTTCTGAAATCAGAGAGAAACTGCCAATTCCGCGCTTTGTGAAACCGGCCTGCCTCGGTTCGAGTGTCGGCATCTCTAAAGTGAGCGATGAAAATGACACTCCGGCCGCACTCAGCGAAGCCTTCCGGTATGATCAGAAAATCGTTGTGGAGGAAGGGATCCTGGGACGCGAACTGGAGTGCAGTGTTCTCGGGAATGAAAACCCTGAGGCATCTTTGCCCGGAGAGATCATCCCCTTCAGAGAATTCTACGATTATGAAGACAAATACATTGAAGGAAAAACGCGTTTCGGAATTCCGGCCAAACTCACTCCCTCCCAGACTGAAGAAATCCGGCGTCTCTCCATAGAAACCTTCAAAGCACTCAGCTGTTCAGGGATGGCCCGAGTGGATTTCCTGATGGACGGAAAAACCGAAAAAATCTATGTGAGTGAGATCAATACTATTCCAGGCTTTACAGAAATCAGCATGTATCCAAAGCTCTGGGAAGTGAGCGGTCTTTCCTTCCCTCACCTCCTCGAAAGACTTATCGAACTGGGCTTTGACAGACACCAAAGAAAAAACAGAAAAAGAGAAAACTACAGCCCATGAGAATCCTGGGAATAGACTTTGGCGACCGGAATATTGGCCTGGCGGTAAGCGACGCGCTCCTGTTGACAGCACAAACCATCGGCCGCTACCGTCTCCAGAACAAGGAGGAAGATAAAAAGTACTTTCTCGAACTTGTTTCAAAATACGAGATAAGTGAAATTGTCATCGGACTCCCTTTACGAATGGACGGAAGCCCGGGAACGCGTGTGGAAAAAACAAAAAAATTTGCCCGCTGGCTCGAGAGGACGCTCAATCTTCCCATCGTCTTCTGGGATGAAAGACTGACAACAAAGCAAGCCCTGAGAATCCTCAGCCAGCAAAAAACTCATTTCCGAAAAAAAAAGAACATGAAAGACCAGATATCCGCTTCACTCATACTCTCGAGCTACCTGGAGAGTAAAAAAGCAAAACACCATGATACTCAAGGTCATTAAAACTGCTCTCATCATTTCAGCAATCATACCTCTCATCCTTTCCGCGTGGTTCTCTTTTGAATTCTACAGCATTCCCAAAGCCACTCCCAAAAAAATATTTTTTATGGTGGAAGAGGGAAAAGGAGTGCAGAGCATCGCTCAAAATCTCAAGGAGCAAGGGATTATCAAGAAAACTTGGCCTTTTCTTCTGGGCTATAAGATCTATTTTTCTTCAATGAGTCTGAAGGCCGGAGAGTACGAGCTCAGCCTCCCGGTGTCGACAAAGAAAATCCTTCGCATTCTCTCTGAAGGAAAAGTCTATTTCCATCCCGTCACCATTCCCGAGGGTTTGACACGAAGAGAAATCGCTCAACATCTTGATTCCTTGGGAATCGCCGATGAAGAAGACTTTCTCGAGGCCTGTTCCAGGACCGAACTCCTTGGGTCTTACGATATCGAAGCAGAAAATCTTGAAGGATATCTGTTTCCTGAGACTTACCACTTCACACGAGGAATCCCCGCAGAGAAGATCATCTCCACCCTCGTCTCCCAGTTTAAAAGTGTGTTTACTGAGGAATGGCGAAAAAGAGCGATTGAAATAAATATGACTCCAAGAAAAGTCGTAATATTGGCTTCGTTGATTGAAAAAGAAACCTCTATCCCTGAGGAAAGAAAGCTGGTCTCAGCCGTGTTCCACACCCGTCTGAGAATAAGGATGAAACTCGATTGTGACCCGACCATCATCTACGCCATGAAAGAGCAGGGAATCTACAAAGGACGCCTGTTGAAAAAGCACTTGAAACTCGACACTCCCTATAATACTTACCTCAGGCGAGGCCTGCCTCCTGGGCCCATCTGCAATCCGGGACAAGCCGCTCTTGAGGCCGCTCTCTATCCTTCAGAAGAAAAATACATTTATTTCGTTTCCAGGAATGACGGCAGCCACGTTTTTAGCCGCACCTTTAAAGAACATCAGAGGGCTGTGCAAAAGTACCGGAGACAGCGGAAATAGGATTCACTCTGACTGGTTGTACTCGATCAGCAATTTAGGCACCACTTTGCGTGATGATATCGAAGGCAAAAGTGTCATTGCGAGCGAAGCGTGGCAATCTCTTCTAGTAAAATTCATTTCTTTTTACGGGATTGCTTCACTCCGTTCGCAATGACATCATAAAAACGCAATCCGAATAACTTAGCTAATACACCTGCTCCTTTTTCTCAATGTGTCAAATGCTGAGATATGACCCCCATTTCCACTCCTTGAGTAAGAAATGTTAAATGTTAAGACGCGACCCCTTTTATTGAAAAAAAGGTATGATTCTGTTATATTGATACTTAGCCGGGGAGGAAAAAAACCCTCCCTACTACCAGGTTATACAAACACTAAAAGTTGACTCATTCAGATGTGAATGTTGCGAATTAGGAGGAAACATGAAATTTAGAAAACACTCATCACTGGTTCTTTTATCTGGACTTATCTTCAGCTTGATTCTATCACCATCTCTTGACGCCCGAGGTGCCAATCAAGGAGCCCAGGCAGATAAGTCGAAGCCGATCATTATCCCTGATGCTGTTAAAAAGATCTTTGAAGAAGGAATCTCCACAAGAGAAACGCGGCAGGACATTCCTTTCACGATTGTCCAACATCTCTGTCTCCCAGATTTTCCTGTCAGAACAAACTTACACAACATCCTTTATTTCAGAGTGAAAAACGCAGACCTCGGCTTCGCACCCCTTACTGCTGGCCTGGAACCCGAAAAAAAGAAAAAAGAAGAGGAAACTCAATCGATCTTCCAATCTACCGCATCCAGACTTCAAGCCCGCGCCCATGTCTTCCTTCAATTCAATCGGATGGAAAATAATGCGGTTGAAGAAGTGGCCCGAGAGGTCTATATACCTGTCATGATGCAGGTGGATGGCAGCTCATACGAACCAGATAAAGAAGAACTGTATACGGCCAGAAACCTAATGCCCCCTGGAAATTATCTTCTGTCTATGGCCATTGCCTCTGCTGACCTGAAAAGGATCGGGACACAGTATTTGGAATGTTCTATTCCTGACGAGTCTTCCTTCACTGATCGCCTCGAAACAACTCCTATCCTGCTCGTTAGCGAGATGAAGCAGATGCCTTCCCGTGAAACGAAGGCCGCTATCCACAAAGGGTCATTCACATTTATTATCTATGAGATGGGACTCAACTTAGAGAGAGTCTTTTCTCCAGGAGATACCCTTGAGCTTTTCTTCTATATACTCGGAGCTCAGCCCGGAGAAGGCGGACAGTATGCCATTGAGATAAACTTCGAGGTCTTTAAAGGAGAAGAGATAGCGATCCGCTATGCGCCTGGAACCTATACGAATCCTCTCGTTCAGCAGAGCCTTCCCTTGGTGCAAAGGGTGGTCATCAAATCCGAGTCCGGAGAGAAGGAAGAGACTCGAGAGCTAGAGGCCGGAAAGCACGTCCTTTCCATGAAGATAACGGATAAAGTTTCGGGATATGCTGTCGAGAAAAAGGTCGAGTTTGAGATAGTTAAATAGACAATTCTTTAAGGTTTTTTTCGATTTCCTCTATTAGATTCTTTATGTTTCCCTGATTCGGATTCAAGCGAAGAGAAGCCCTCAAAACATTGAGTGCCCTCTCCTTCTGGTTGGTCTTGTAAAAACAAAAGCCCAGAGAATTCAAAAGACTTGTATCGCTGTTGTAAATTTTATTTCCCTCGAGTAGATTATTTATGGCTTCATCATATTGAGCCATTCCCATGTACGCTCTTCCTTTAACCAGATAATAATCAAATCTCAGCCTCTGATCTTCTCTCACATTTTCAATCAACTCCAAGCTCCTCTCGAACTTGTTCACTTTCAACAAGAAATTGGCATACTCGAGTATCCCTTTCTTATAATCCCGGTTTGCATTATACGCCCTCTCATAGTATTCTTCAGCCTTCTCATAGTCTTTAGTTTTATCGGACTGAAAAGCCAGCGCATAAGAAAACAAAAAGTTGTTGGTAAGGGATATGGCTTTAGCTCTCGCAATAGGGTGAGGGACGGCTTCTTCAAACCCGACCACGAATTCCGCCCCATCTTCATCGACTGTCTCTCCATTCTCATCTATGAAATTCAAATCAATCTCATAGTAATCAGGCGTCAAATCTTTGACTGGGATAGACTGCTGAATGCCCATTATCTCTCTGAATGGATAATCGGATAGCTTCAGGCCGAATGATTTATTGACCGGATTTTTTCCTTTTTTGCCTTTTATCGAGACTTTAACCTCTCCACTTCTCCATAAATCCTCAGTGACATTGGAGATAGTGAATAAAAAGGCAAGAGTATCAGCGCTCGAGAAAGTCTTCTTCGGATCAACGAGCAGTTTCTTGTCGACGACCTTGTAAGGAATGTGTTGATTGGTATCATAATCATGGAAATCATAGCCCAAAAATGGACCGTAAATACGCGGCAACTCTGACTCATCCGGCACAAGGACTGATCTCTCAACATGACAGTACTCCTTGCCGACTGAATTCTGAAGAAGGATGTCCAGCTTATACTCGCCTCCGATAACCGGAAAGGAATCTTCGATAGTCAGCCCACTCGATCTGACTCTGTTGAGTTCATCATCTGTAAAATAAAGAGGATACGCTTTCGTATACTGAAAAATGGTATCCTCATCCTTTCTTAAACTCACGTTCAATGTATAGTTACAAAAATATTGATCTCTGGGTTCATACAAGTCTATGGAGATACTTTCCGGCGCTATTGAGAAATGCAAAAAATTTATCCCTGTGATAGGATCCTGAATCAAAGCGACATCAGCCGTGCTCTGAACATAATTTGTCAGGTATTCATAATCAACGACTCCTCTGAGGTTTAAAAAATGCGTCGAATAAGAAGGATTGATTATCTTTTTGGGGGACTCCATAATATTGGCCAGGATAGTCACATTCGTTGTGGAAGGCTGAAAATTGAAGGGGATATCTCCTGGAACGAGGGATAATGCAACTGGCGCAAGGGTGGGTTCAACTTCCCGGATTTTTTCATACAGAGCCTCGTAATTAAAAGGAT
>JASFPJ010000223.1:0-5948 GCA_050116035.1 Candidatus Aminicenantota bacterium
GAAAAGAAGCCGGCAAAGAAGAAGAGAAAGTCCGGCAGCACTCTTTTCCTTCTCCATCTGGAATCGGGCAAAGAAACGGGGATTCCACATGTGCTCTCTTTTGCGTTTGACAGCTCATCTCGATTCCTCGCGTACGTTGTCGCCGACCCGGAAGGCAAGGATAATGGATTGTATACCATGGAGCTCAAAAAGGAGAATACGCCGCAGAACCCCATTGCAAAAAGCGAGGATGGCTTGTATGTCCATCTTGTCTGGACGAAAAAAAGAAGCAAACTGGCCTTCTTGTCCAAACCCGGAGAAACAAAGGAAGAAAATACAAAAGGTTTTTCCCTCTGGATCTGGGACGGAGAGACCGGGAAATCGGTTCGGGCTGTTGCGGCTGAGGATGCACCAGAAGGCTGGTTTATCCCTGAGAAAAACCGGGTTTCCTGGAGCCGGGATGGAAAACGCCTCTTTTTTGGGTTCAAGCCCGAAGAATTCTATGAGGAAGAGAAAGAAGAAGCAGCAGAAGAAGAGCAGGAGGTCGATCTTTTTGATGTCGAGAAAATTCTCGAAAAGAGAGAGGTGGATGTCTGGCACTGGAATGACCCGCTCATCATTCCCAACCAGAAAATAATGTGGCCCCGTGTGAAAGATCAAACATACACGTCTGTTTATCATCTCGATTCCAAACGCATGGTGCCTCTCGCAGATAAAGATATGCCCGTGGTTCAGGTTTCGGAACACTCTGATTTTGCCCTGGGAGTGTCCGATGTTCCCTACCGGAAAGAGCGCACCTGGTATGGGCGCTTGAATGATATTTACCGGGTCAACATCCGGGATGGATCCTGGAAGAAAGTCGCCTCCCGGCTGGAGAATCGATACTCCCTGTCACCCGGCGGACGCTATATTATCTATTATAAGGATAAACACTGGCATCTGTATGACGCGAACACAGGCTCCACACAAAACCTGACTGATAAACTGAATGTTCCTTTCTTCGATGAAGACCATGATTATCCCTCCAAGGTCCCCAGCTATGGGTATGCGGGCTGGCTAAAGGATGATAAAGCCGTCCTCATTTATGACAAATATGATATCTGGCAGTTCTCCACAAAGACGGGTCAGGCATCCAACGTCACCGCTGGAACGGGACGGGAGAATGATTATACGTTTCGTGTTCTTCGTCTGGATCCGGAGAAGGACTTCTTTGATGACAAAGAAAGCCTTCTCCTCTCCGCATACCACAACTTTCAAAAACACTTTGGATTCTACGAGTGCAAAACGGGAAGTTCTGGAGTGAAGAGACTGCTGGAAGAAAAGAAGAGGTTCAGATTCCTGATTAAAGCCAAAAAAGCCGACGCCCTGATGTACACCAGGGAAAGCTACCGGGAGTATCCGGATATCTGGGTGAGCGACAGGAAATTCGCATCTCCGAAAAAGGTAACAGACGTCAATCCGCAAGTCAGTGAGTTTGCCTGGGGAAGTGCCGAGCTTGTGGAATGGAATAGTATTGACGGGATTCCTCTCCAGGGTGTCCTCATCAAACCGGGAAATTACGAACCCGGGAAGAAGTACCCTGTGGTTGTCTATTTCTACAGGTTTTTCACTCAGCGGCTCCATGAGTTCAACCAGGTTGTCATTAACCACCGGCCCTGCTTTCCTTTCTATGCCAGCAATGGATACGCTGTTTTCCTCCCGGACATCCGCTTTGATGTGGGTCATCCGGGCTATGCCGCGACCAAATGCCTGGTGCCAGGAATCCAGAAACTGATAGATATGGGCATTGCCGACCCTGACGCCGTCGGTCTTCATGGGCATTCCTGGAGCGGTTACCAGACAGCCTTTGTCATCACCCAGACAAATATATTTGCCTGTGCCATAGCCGGCGCACCTGTCTCCAACATGACGAGTGCGTACAGCGGGATTCGCTGGGGCTCGGGTCTGGCGCGGCAGTTTCAGTATGAAAAATCTCAAAGCCGGATCGGGGGCAGTCTCTGGGAATATCCGGAACGCTACATCGAGAACTCTCCTGTTTTTTTCGCTGACCGGATAAACACACCCTTACTCATCCAGTTTGGAGACGTGGATGGAGCGGTTCCCTGGTATCAGGGAATTGAGCTTTATCTGGCCATGCGCCGTCTGGAAAAGGACTGTGTCTTTCTCCAGTACCGGGCAGAGCCCCACCACCTGCAGAAATATTCCAACAAGCTGGACTACACTATCAAGATGAAACAGTATTTTGACCATTATCTCAAGGGACTGCCGGCTCCGGATTGGATCAAAAAAGGCATCCCGTACCTCGGCAAATAAAAAAAAGGGGTCGCGTCTTAACATTTAACATTCGGGGTGAAAAAGATGAAACGAGGTGCCGCATCTTAACATTTGAAATGTGATAAAAAAAATTGCGGGTTCAAGAAGGATAAAGAATTAGCTTCTTTTAATTTTTAAATGTTAAATGTTAAGACGCGACCCCAATATATAGAGGAGGAGTCAATGAGGAGAGCAGGAATAGTCTGTTTTGTATTTTTACTTCTGTTTATCAGCAGCCTCGTATCCGCTCAGATTCCCAAACCCGAAGAAATTTTGGGATTCAAGGTGGGAACGGATAGAAAAGTCGCGGACATGCATCAGATTGTCGACTATTTTAAAAGGTTGGGTAAAGCCAGCGAAAGAGTCACAGTCCAGGAAGTCGGAAAAACCACGGAGGGGAATCCGTTCATCGTGGCCATCATTACTTCTGCCGAGAGCCACATGAACCTCGAAAAATTCCGTCAGTATCAGCAGATGCTGGCTGATCCCCGGAAGATAACAGACGAAAAAGCGGATAAAATCATAGACGCCGGTAAAGCCATAGTGATGGTTAACTGCTCCATCCACGCCACCGAGATCGGTGCCTGCCAGATGTCCATGGAGCTGGCCTACGACCTCGCCTCGAAAAACGATAAATGGACACAGGAGATTCTGGATAATGTCATCCTTCTTCTTGTTCCCATGCACAATCCTGACGGAACGCAAATGGTTGTGGATTGGTACAAGAAGAATCTCGGTACCGAGTATGAAGGCGGACGGATGCCCTGGCTTTACCACAAATATGTCGGACACGATAACAACAGAGACTGGTACATGTTTACCCAGGTCGAGTCGCGCCTCACCTTAAAGGTCCACAATGCCTGGCATCCCCAGGTTGTTATGGATATGCATCAGATGGGAAGCCGTGGGGCCAGAATTTTCGTCCCGCCTTATGTGGATCCCTATGAGCCCAATGTGGACCCGATACTCCGTCAGGAAGTGGCCAAAATGGGAACCTTTATCGCTTCGGAATTAACAGCTGAAGGTAAAGCGGGAGTGATGCACAGCTATATATTCGACGCCTGGACACCGGCCCGCGCGTACCACCACTATCACGGAGGGATACGAATTTTGACTGAAGTCGCCAGTGTCCGGCTGGCCACTCCCATCACTCTGAAATTCGACGAGCTGTCCAGCATTGTGAAGGAACCGTCTGTCAAGATGCCCATGCCCTGGAAAGGCGGGAAATGGACACTGAGAGACATCGTGGACTATGACTATTCGGCGGCCAAGGCAGTCTTGACCAATGCGGGCCGGCTCAGGGAAAACTGGCTGCGTAATTTTTACAGGATTCACAAAAAAGCGGTAAGCCGCAGCGAACCTCCGTATGCGTTCCTGATTCCAACAGACCAGAGAGACCTGTCCACAACAGTAAAGATGATGAATGTCCTGCGAATGGGAGGGGTGGAGATTCATCGAGCCAGAGAATCTTTTTCGGTTGATGGTTTCCAGTATCCTGAAGGCACATACATTATATATATGGCTCAGCCGTACGGGGGGTTTGCGAAAGCTCTCCTCGAAAAGCAGGAGTATCCTGAATTCCGGGAATATCCTGGCGGCCCCCTTAAAACTCCCTATGATGTGGTGGCTCACACCCTTCCTCTTCTCATGGGAGTCGACGTCATGCCCGTAGAGAAGCCTTTCCAGGTTCAATCCGTAAAAGTGGATAGACTCTCCATGCCGAAGGGAAAGCTGGTACCAGTGAATAACGCCTTCGCGTATCTATGGGGACACGCCACGAATGACGATATCGTGGCTTTGAACAGGCTGATGAAAAAGGGGTACAAGGTTTTCTGGGCTTCTGCGAATTTCACAGCGAACGGAAAGACTTATCCTCCAGGAACGATGATCGTCCGAAACAGCAAGGGACTGGTTGAGGAAATGAAGTCCATCGTTAAGAATCTCTCTGTCCGGTTTGAGGGCATAAAAGCCAGACCTGGTGTGAAAGCGTATGCATTGAAGCCTGTCAGACTGGGCCTGTACAAGAGCTGGACCGCCTCCATGGACGAAGGCTGGACCAGGTGGGTCCTCGAGCAGTATGAGTTTCCTTATGAAAGTGTTTTCGACAAAGATATCAGGAAGGGAAACATCCACCGATCTTTTGATGTCCTCTTATTTCCCGATTTGCGGACGAACGCGATAATCAATGGGATTCCAGAAGGAAGTGTTCCCCCGAAATATGCGGGAGGGATCGGAGAGATCGGAGTGAAAAACATCAAGGAATTTATCCAGCGCGGTGGCACACTGATCACTCTCAACTCCGCGGCGGATTTTCCGATTAAACAGTTCTATTTGACTGTCGAGAACAACGTGGAAAGTGTGGAGAGAAAAGACTTTTTTATCCCCGGGTCCATCCTTCAGACCTTGATCGATCCCACTCATCCGATCGCCTACGGATATGAGAGGGGAGAAGCTGTTTTTTTCAGGAGAAGCCCGGTTTTCTCTGCAAGAGAAGGAAGGAGTGTTGCCCGGTACCCTCTTCACAATCCTTTGCTGAGCGGATGGGTGAACGGTGAAAAGTATTTGTACAATAAGAGTGCCATCGTCGATGTGCCCTTCGGAAAGGGAAAGATCATCCTTTTGGGTTTTCCAGTCCTGTACAGAGCACAGGCCCACGGAACGTTCAGGTTTCTCTTCAATTCCATCTATTATGGCGCCGCTTCTCGAAGTGAGCTATAGCGGCAAGAAAGCTATAGCGGCAGGAAAAAGTGAATCCACTCCTGTAACGGGGAGTTATCTAACTTGGAGTCAGCACTTAACATCTAACATTTTTATAACTGGGAGTTAGAGCTTAACAGTAAACATCTTTAGATCAATTCATTGACAGAGGATCAATTCAAGACTTTATTCGAGCATCTCCTTATTCCCGATAACAATATCAGTCAGGAACAACAAAAAGCCATTCAGACCCTTAAAAGTGTGTTTTGATTGATTTTATTTTTAACTACAAAACATCCTCATCTTTTGTTACTCTTTCATCATGAGGTTTAAAGGGGAATAAAAATGTCAATATCCAGGCGTGATTTCCTGAAAACCGCTGTGGGCGGCGCATTCTTTGTTTCCTCCTTGGCATGCAGGAGCAGCCGCTCCCCAAAGAAGCCCATGAATATTCTTTTCATCATGACTGACCAGCAACCAGTCCGCACCTTGGGCTGCTACGGCAACCCTCTCAATCCCACTCCGAACCTGGATAGACTCGCGAATTCGGGCATCCGTTTCTCTCATTTCTACATCGGCGCTTTCCCATGCAGCCCCTCTCGAGCCAGCATGTTCACTGGGTGTTTCCCGCAGAAGCACGGAGTCTTTACTAACAATATCCCGCTCAGCGACGAGATCCCCTCATTGGGATTTCTCACACGTGATTCCGGACGCGAGACCGCTTACTTTGGAAAATCCCATCTCAAGGGTCATATGTACAGGGATATGCCATGGCGGGAACCTTTTAATGGCGCTTGGTATCACCGTCGCATCCTGAGTGAAAAAGAATTCAAAATGGAAAAAATCAAAGGAGGCTTGGGAGAAGACCGCCCTCAGCTCGGCTTTGACACCTGGGCAGGAGGCTGGAAGGATTATCATGCGTATTTGCGGGATGTTGGCTTGGGGGAGCTGTTGGAAGA
>JASFPJ010000224.1:0-5915 GCA_050116035.1 Candidatus Aminicenantota bacterium
CCGCAGAAGTGGGACGCCGCGCTGTGGAGCTGAATCCCAATGAGAGTCTCCCTCGGTATAATCTTGTCTGGTACCTTATGGGAGCTGGTGATTTAGAAGCCGCAGATAAGGAAGCGCGGGCTTTGATAGACCTCGATCCTGAATACTGGGATGTGTATGTCTGTAAAGCATTGATAGAACTTGCCAATGGTTTTCCAGCCCAAGCCGCTGAAACATACAAAGAACTGGGAAAGCAGAATGATTATGGAGCGGCTTTTGCTTCTTCAGGTCTGGCTGATCTCGCTTTGTACGAAGGCCGTGTTTCTGAAGCAAAAACAATTCTTGAAAAAGGAATACCTGTTGACCTTAAAAATGGCCATGATTTCATTGCTGTTGATAAATACATCACTCTAGCGCAATTGCATTTGCTTCAAGGGAAGAAAGAGCTTGCGGCGCAAGCGGCCGACCGCGCGTTAGCCACATCCCAAAGAGAGGATATTATGTATGCGGCCGCAGAGATCTATCTTCAAGTTGGGCAAGAAGACAAAGCACGGGATTTAGCCACAGAATTGAGTGAGAAAATTGAGCCTGGATACCGCGCGTATGCCAAACTGATTGATGGACAGTTCAAAATAACCAGAGGCGAGGTGACTGAAGCAATTGATCTTTATCTTGAGGCACAGGGAATCTTGGATACATGGTTGAGTCATTTTCTGTTGGGAAAAGCTTATCTTGAGGCTGAAGCTTATTCAGGAGCCTACTCAGAATTTGATACGTGCCTAAAGCGCCGCGGAGAAGTCTTCTCGGTTCTTTTTAGTGATCTTCCCACTTATCGATACTTGCCTCCACTTTATTATTATCTCGGTCGAGCTCAAGAAGGCCTGAACAGTAGCGAAGCTGTAAATTCCTATCAAACTTTTCTGAGCATAAAGGAAAAGGCCGAGGGGGACTGGATGGTCGAAGATGCCCGCCACAGACTTGAGGGGCGTTCCTCTCAATAAATAATATCTCTCCGAAATTATTGGATTTGTACTCTTTTATTTCTATCCGTAGATCATGAACGCAAAATCAATATTTAGCCAAGCGCTCGAGACACTCGTAAGATAATTTGAGCCATAAAAAGAGTCAGTAGGCGAGTAAAATAAAATTGGCGTAACTTACACAATATAATGAATTTACAGCCATAATAATATGCAGAAAATGATGTGTTGATTCAAATGTGTAATCTTTTCAATTTGAAACTAACTGGATTAACAGTCACTCATAATGCTTTTTTCATCTTTTAAAACAGTCCAAAAAGCTCTGTGAGAAAATTTTTTTTCAAAAAAACATTTGTAAAACAAAAGCAGAAACGAAACAGAGCAATGTTTTCCTTGGCTTAAAATTTGACACTAAACTTTCCCTATGGTATATAATTTCGGGGAAGAGAAGAAAAATGCCCAAAAAGCGGGGAGATTTAGATATTCGTCAGCAGTTTCTCAAGTGTTTAAATCTACAGAAGAATAAATTTTTTCTCTTGATGAATTTTGTGTCTAATTTTGCGGAATTCTCTGATTCCCTGAGTATATCCATTTAGAAGAGAAAATGATTTCTTCAGGCGACAAAGTTAAGCATTACGAAATTATTGGCCAGATCGGCAAAGGAGGAATGGGAGAGGTCTATCTTGCCCAGGATACTTCTCTTGACCGAAAGGTCGCTATTAAATTCCTCCCGGAAGAAATGCAAAAGGATGCTAAAGCCCGGGTGCGCCTCGTGCGGGAAGCCAAAGCTGCAGCCTCTTTAGACCATCCATTTATCTGCAAAATTTTCGAAACAGGAGAGTTTGAGGGAAAAGCTTTCATCGTAATGGAGTATATTGAGGGTAAAGATTTAAGGGGAAAATTAGATGAAGGGACTCTTCCTTTGAGAGACGCTCTTCAGATGGCCTTAGAAATCGCAGAGGCCTTAGAAGAGGCTCATGAAAAGGGCATTGTCCATCGTGACTTAAAACCCTCAAATGTCATGATCACACCACGGGGTCATGTCAAAGTCATGGATTTTGGCTTGGCAAAACATTTTCTGACCGAAGGCGAGGGAGATATCACGCAAACATTGACTCAGGATTCTATTACTGAGAAAGGCGCCATAGTGGGAACCCTGGCCTACATGTCTCCTGAACAAGCACGCGGAGATAAAGTTGATGCCCGAAGTGATATTTTTTCTTTAGGAATACTCATCTACGAGATGACAACAGGAAGACATCCTTTTTCAAAAGACAATCCTTTAGAGACGTTGACCTCGATTCTCAGGGATTCCACTCCTGCGGTTGATGTTAGGCCAAGAATGATGAATCCAGTGCTCAGTCCTGTTTTGCGCAAAGCTTTGGCCAAAGAGCCTGAAAACAGATATCAGAGTATAAAAGAGTTGATAGAAGCTATTCATAAATTTCAAAGGGAATTTTTAGGGGAAGCTAAGTTGCGTTTGCGCTGGTGGCAGGTCGCTGCAGGAGCGGCATTAATCGTAGCCATGATAGTCACGGGCGTGTTACTTTTGACTCGCCGTCAAGGAGTGAGTGCTTCTGGGACTGGACCTGAGCCTATTTCAGTGATCATATCCGATTTTCAAAATCAAACGGGTGACTCTGCTTTCGATAATGTCCTGGAACAAACATTTGGGATTGGTCTTGAGGGAGCTTCATTTATCTCGATATTTAACCGTCAGGAAGCACTCAGAATTGCTGCCACTCTGGATCCTCGTGCAAGGGATATTCTTGACGAAGAGCTCGCTCAGTTGGTGAGCACTAGCAAAGGAATCAATGTGATCGTATCTGGCTCAATCATGTCGAGTGAGAAAGGATTCATGCTTAGAGTCTGGGCCAGGGATGCTGCCAGTTCAGAAAAGATTTTTGATAGGTCTGAGGCTTTCAGCACAAAGTCGGATATATTAAAGGCGGCTGATAAGCTTATCGCGAAACTGAGATCGGAATTAGGTGATATACCTGCTGAATCCATACAAGCCCTAGCGAAAGAAACTTTTACGACGACATCGCTTGATGCGATGAGAGCCTTTGCTCGAGGCCAGGAACTCGATAATCTTGGGCAACCGGAAGAAGCCATAAAGGAGTACCTCAAAGCTGTAGACCATGATCCGAATTTCGGACGTGCTTTTGTCAGTTTAGCAGTGGTTTGCGCAAATCTGGGGAAGACTGATGATGCTGAAACGTATTTTAAGGAGGCCATGAAACAGATCCCCATGATGACTGAACGAGAAAAATACAGGACACGCGGCCCTTATTATTTATTTATAAGAGATTATAAAAAAGCAATTGAGGAATACAGAACCTTACTCGAACAATTCCCAGGAGATTATTCTGCTCATGCGAACCTTGCTTTAGCCTATTTTTTCGCTCGAAATTTGCCTAAGGCACTAGAAGAGGGGCGTCTTGACGTTCAGCATAATCCAGAGGGGGCTCATGCTCATTATAACCTGAGCTGGTACGCCCTTGGAGCCGGAGATTTACAGACGGCGGAAGAGGAAGCACAGAAAGTAATAGAAATTGAACCCGGTTTTCAAAGAGTCTATGTCTGTTTGGCACTGACGCAGCTGGCTAATGATGAGATTGAGCGAACAGTGGAGACTTATCAAAGGCTCGAGAAATTAGACAAATTTGGAGCTTCGCTCGCCTCAGCAGGATATGCAGACCTTGCTGTTTATGAAGGCCGGTTAAATGAAGCTGTGAAGATTCTTGAGGCGGGTATCGACTTTGACCTTAAAAATGGCGAAAATTACAATGCTACCGATAAATACATCATGCTCGCTCAAATATATCTTATCCAGGGGAAAAATGATCTTGCTGAAGAGGCCGCTGAACGTGCAGTCGAAACAAACAATCAAGATGAGATGTTGTTTTCTGCAGCTCTGATCTATTCAGAAGTGAGTCAAGATATGAAGGCTCGTGTTCTGTCTGGAGAATTGAGCAAAAAAACTCAACCCGAACCGCTTGCCTATGCCAAGTTAATCGGGGGAGAATTGAGCAGGAAAAGAGGTGAATTGGGCAATGCTGTAAATCTTTTTCATGAAGCGAATTCTCTTCTCGATACCTGGATCGGGCATTTTTTTCTCGGGCAGGCTTATCTTCAGGCTGAGGACTTTACTCAAGCTAATTCAGAATTCGAGATGTGTCTAAAGCGAAGGGGGGAGGCGGTTTCCATCTTTCTTAATGATCTCCCCTCGTCTCGACATCTTCCACCTGTTTACTATTACTTGGGGCGAACTCAGGAGGAATTGGGGAGTGATGCAGCTTCAGGTTCTTATCAGGAATTCCTGAAAATCAAGGAAAAGGATGACGAAAGCGATCCTATGGTCGGGGATGCCCGCAGCCGCTTAAAATAATCTCTGATCCTCGTTTATCTCTGATCTTATCCCTATTAACTTATTTTTCATACATAACAGTCACGAAGTCAAACAAAGTTCCGAATCCATTACTCTTTCCGGTGACAAAGACATTTCCTGTGGAATCAACGGCAATAGCTGTTGGTTCATCTTGAAAATTTCCAGAGGTGCTGTACCTAGCAAACCAAATCACATTCCCGGAACTGTCATATTTGATCGTGTAGTAGTCAAGACCTGTTTCAGTATCTTCACTCTTTCCGGTAACAAAGACATTTCCTGAGGAATCGACTGTAAGTGCTGTGGCTTCATCACTTCCGTTGTAAAATTCATTATTGTATGTTGCAACCCATTGTTGGGTTCCATCCGCTTTATACTGTATGGTTACATAATCGGTGCCTGTTCCATTCAGACTGAAACCTGTAACATGTATAGAGACGGATCCTTCTTCTTGATGAACAGCGAGAGCCGCGCCTTGACCTCCCTCATAAGTTTTCAGCCACTGCTGAGATCCTGTTGCTACGTCGTACTTAATAGTCACTATCTCATGGTCTGTTCCGTTAGAACTGAAGCCAGTGACATAGACATTTCCTGAAGTATCTACGGCAATATCTGTAGCTTCATCATTATTCACAGTGTCATACACTGATGCCCACTGTTGGACTCCAGTCATATCGTACTTAATCGTCACTATTTCGTTATCTGTTCCGTTGGAACTGTAGCCAGTGACATAGACATTTCCTGAATCATCCACAGCTAGTGCAGTGGCCATATCCTCTCCGTTCACATCATTGTTATTGTACCTGGCTTCCCACCGCATTCTTCCTCTGTTGGGCTCATATTTTATGGTGAAGTAGTCATAGTGGAGCTGGTCGCTTTTTTTGCTTAAGCTGTTCTGGCTTTTTCCTGTCACATAGATACCGGATGAGTGAGCCACAATATCTGTTGCCTGGTCATTGCCGTTTCTTCGGGCATCATACCGGGCATCCCACACCAATTCCCTTGCACTGTTATATTTGACTGTGCAGTAGTCTGCGTGCTTGTGCGGCATTCCTCGGTAACTGTAACCTGTGACATAGATATTTCCAAGTCCGTCAACATCAATAGCTGTTGCGAAATCTCCTTCATGCGCGGGTCCGTCATACCTTGCTTGTAAGCCTTCGGTCCCGAGAGTGTCATAGCCAGTGGTGTAATAATCAGGTCCGGTGGGATCACCAATACTGTAACCTGTGACATAAACATTTCCTGAAGAGAGATCCGCCGCTATATCAGCCGCCTCGTCGTTCCCATTCACTGCAGTGTTGTTATACGGTCTCACCCAAGTCTCTAGCTTCTCGAATTTTGCCTCAATAGTGTGGTCTTCAATTACTCCTGTAAACGTGTATGAACTTAAAGCCCCTTTCGGAACTCCGTCCACGAACACATTCCATATTGCGAATCCATCATCTGGAGTTATGGAGAATGTCTTATCTGTTCCGCAGTCGACTATCACACTGCCAGAAGGATCTATGTTTCCGCCCAAGCCTGCTGTGGCTGTGATGGTGTAAGTGAAGGGAGTAAATATCGCG
>JASFPJ010000225.1:0-5844 GCA_050116035.1 Candidatus Aminicenantota bacterium
CATGGAGTAAATTAGTGAATATTGCTAAATATTACGTTTTGCACCATTATCATCCTGCCCTCTTCATCAATAATCCCAAGGCATAGAATGTTTCAATTTGACTCTTTTCGCATTCCTTAGTATTTTCTTGTCGGTTTATGCGTTTTTTGGAATATAAACAACCAAACTAAAAAGGGTGTTGTGCGTATTATATAATAAAAATCTGTGAGTCAAAGGAGGGTCATCATGAATCGCATCCTGAATAAGAATATTATCCGATTTCTGACTGTACTTTTGGTTGCAGTCCTTGTGGTCAGCTGCGGAGACAAGAGTGAAACCTCCGGTAAGGACATCATCCAGGGGGAAACAGGAGCTCAGCTCGATACCACGCTGACACCGTTCATCAAGGAGGTCATGCAGGCATACGACCTGCCGGGATTTGCCATAGGTGTCGTCAAAGACAATGAGGTTGTATATGCGCGGGGATTCGGCTACAAAAATATCGACACAAAAAAACCAGTGACCACTGCCACTCTCTTCCACATGGCATCGATATCCAAGCCTTTCGTGGCAACGGCTATAATGCAGCTGGTCGAACAGGGAAAGATCGACCTGGAGGCACCAGTCACGACCTATCTGTCCTATTTCAAACTCGATGACGAACGCTATAAAAATATAACCATTCAACAGATGCTCAGCCATGTCTCCGGCATGCCGGATGTCGAGGATTACGAGTGGGACAGTCCCCAATATGATGAAGGTGCTTTGGAACGCTATGTTCGCAGCCTGACCGATAAAAAGATGCGGTTTGATCCGGGGAAAAGCTTTGCCTACAGCAACATGGCGTTTGAATGCCTGGGCGATGTGATCGCCAAGGTCTCCGGCATGTCGTTTGCCGACTATGAAAAGAAATGCATCCTCGATCCTGCCGGGATGAAAGAGAGCACCTTCCTCAAACCGGAGCACCTTCCCGAAAACTGGGCATCAGGCCACCTGCGGACCATACGCACCGTCGCCTGGGAGGGTTACCCGTACAACCGGATGCACGGCCCGAGCTCCACCCTCCATTCCAACGCCATAGAGATGTGTAACTGGGCCATCATAAATATGAAACGCGGTACTCATTCCGGACAAAAGATTCTCGAGCCTTCAAGCTATGACCTGCTCTGGAAACCCTGGTTTAAGATTGGAGGAAAGGATAGTGATGATGCCGTAGGGCTCAGCTGGTTTTTAGGAAGTCACAGGGGAGAAAAAACCGTCAGCCATGGCGGTGGAGATACCGGGTTCAACACCTACCTTATCCTGCTGCCCGAAAGATCCTCGGCTGTTGTCGTGCTGTGCAACTATATCCCGGCCCCGATCAGGTATCTTGGCGAAGCCGCACTGGATATGTTGCTCGGCTTTGAACCCGAGGGCTTCAAACCTCCGGCAAGCCTCCCGGTTCTCAGGGCACTATCGGAAAAAGGCCGGGAAGAAGCCGTCGCTGTATGGAATTCACTCCATCAGGAGAACGCGGAAGATTATAATTTCAGCCAGCAGCAGTTCTATAACATGGCAGCCATGTCGATTGCGCTGGACAGGGTTGAAGATGGGGAGGCGGTCATGCGTTTACTCCTCGAAATCCTGCCTGAAGAGGCCATGAAGCCGGCCCGGGGATACATCGTCAATTATCTTAAAAACAATCCTGATAACCATACAGCCATCCGCATGCTCGAGATCCTTGACGAGGATTGATCCTGAAAAAGATCAGATGAGTACAGATAAGCCCTTTAAGAGAAAGGTGACGAGAGATTCAGTGTAATCCCTAAAAGGAAATTACGTAGGGATTGTCCTCTTCACACAGCTTTCCGCCCTTCATTATTAATCACGCTGATGGCCTCCCACATAATGACATTTTGTTCTATAAAATAAGTTTTCTTGTCTCTTCCCGAAGAATAGAGCATTTTTTTACGCACGAAATTGAATATTCAACATACTGCTGTCACGGAATGAGAAAGGTGTATTGATTAATCGCATATCGGGCAATATAATAGAGATTCAATTTAGGAGGAAAACGTGGAGTTGAGAGACTATTTTAAGGAAACATCGGGAATTGGTGTTCTGGCGACGGCGGATTCAGAAGGAACGGTGGATGTGGCAATTTATTCTGGCCCCTTTGTGTTGGATAATGAGACCTTGGCTTTTATCATGGCGGATCGTCTGAGTCGAAAGAACCTTCAGTCCAATCCGCATGCGGCCTATCTCTTTCTGGAGTCCAGAGAAGGTTATGAGGGCAAAAGATTATACCTGACGATGCTGAAGGAAGGAAAGGGAAGTGAGGAGGAAAATAAAGAGTTGAAGGAGAAGTATGATTTTGCCTGTGAAAAATACGAAGGCGAGGCGCTCTTTCTTGTCTATTTCCGTGTCGATAAGGTCCTGCCGCTGGTCATAGAAGTCAAGTCTTCATAAGTTCTGGTCGTCACATTCTTTCGGATTTCATCTTCTTGCACAACCATTTTGCAAAAAAAAAGGGGCGGTTTTTTAATAAACAACCGCCCCTTATTTTCGGTTTTGCGATTAAGCCGATTATTTGGGCAGAATCACTGTGTCGATCACATGGATGACGCCGTTCGTGCACTCGATATCCGTTTTAACCACTTTGGCATTATCCACCATCACTGTTCCGTAATTCACCTTGATGCTCACCTTTTGTCCGTTGACTGTTGCAGCGGACTTCAAGTTAACCACATCTGACGCCATAACCTTGCCTGCAACAACATGGTAGGTGAGAACGGCTTTGAGCTGATCCTTGTTCTGGAGCAAGCTTTCAACAGTTCCCTTGGGGAGTTTAGCAAAGGCATCATCGGTGGGAGCAAAAACAGTAAATGGTCCTGGACCAGAGAGTACTTCAACCAGATCGGCCGCTTTAACCGCAGTGACCAGTGTGTTGAACTGGCCTGCAGAAACAGCTGTCTCGACGATGTTCTTCTTTCCCATTCTGCTCATGTAATCTGTTGAGGCGAATGTAAGAACAGAAATCGCAAGAACAGCCACTAACAAAGTTGTGAGATACTGCTTTTTCACTGAAAACCTCCTAATTAGATAAATTTTATATGAATAGTATACTAATATAAAAATATTCTAATGTCAATAGGTTTTAAATGATTTAATTATTTTTTTTTGAATTGCAAATTAGGGATAAGGTCATTAAAGAGAACGATTCTAAATTAATTATTCGACGATATTTCCATAGAGCCCCTTCATTATATCTATTATCTCTCCCGTATCGGCGTCACTTCAGATACAAAAAATATCGCATCCGCTTGGCTCCTGATGAAGCCATGAGCTAGCCCTCCGTTGGCGACGAAATTTCGATCTTCATCCAGGTATTGCTCCCGTTGATCCTGACTATGAAATGGAAGGATGAAGCGTAAACCGGCTTTCGTGAATAGACGCTCAATTCTTAGCGGATGGCTGGGAACATCTTCGTAAAAAGATTCGTTCCACATATTTCCATGTCTGCCGTGATCATAGAGCATCCAGATAGAATATATCTGTCCGGGGAGACGGTGCACCATATGGCTTCCGATTGATGGCCACATGGGGCCCCAACTCATCCACACCTTCGTATAATCTTTACTCAGGTGCATGTTGTGTCCTATCAGGATTATCTTGTCATCCTTATCTAAATCTTCGAGGAACTCGTCCATCTGACGAAAGATGGTTTTTTCCCTCTCGCGGAGAGCAGGTCCCCACTCTGGGGACGGAGCTTTTTTAAAAGCATCCAAAAAAATCAATCCATCTCTGAGACTCCTAAGATCTCGCGTAAGCAGCGTATACTCCCGTTTCCCAATAATAGAGGTGACAGGGTCTCCGCTGTTATCCACATATCTTATTAAATCGCCGATCCTTGCTGCCTCTTCAAGAACGGATTCTCCTTTGACAAGATCCATTCTTTTAAGTATCTCCCGGATTACCTTTTGAGAAGAGTGACTCTTCAGTCTCTTTCGTATGTCCTGGTATCCGATTCCCGATATGATATCAGCATCAAATCCAAACCAGTGAAGTCTCTCGTCCCCGGGCTTGAGTGTCTCATTCAACTTTCGAAGCTGCTCCAGAAACCATTTCACTTCTGATAATTGGCTTTTTCTGTAATCTGGATTTTTTAGGGCTGGAAATCCTCGCGGAGTATCATCCCTGTCTTCCCGCACATATCTTTTGTCCCCGAACAGCCTGCTCAAATCTAAACAAGAGGAGTCTCCGGTCTCCAGATAGGCGTCGATCAGTCTTCCGCCAAATATTCCCATTTCCAGCCCCACATAACAGAATCCTTGTTCAAACAGATACCGAATTAGGTTAAGCTGGAAATCAAATTTTTCGTGTATGAAATGATCGGGCTCTCCTAAGTAGACCACTCGCTTCCCTTCAATCTCCTTATCCAACGGAGACAGCATCGACAAATTAATGTGCTTCCAGTCTACTGTACTCAGATGGATAGCCCGCTCCTTTACCCATTGGACGAATTCCTCCTCGGAAACCTGAGACATATCCTCCCATGGGGAGTGTCCGAAGCATAAAGCACCACTGAAAAAGACGGTTGTGAGGCAGAGGCTGATAATTGCCGGAAAGGTTTCGATAACTTTTCTGCGCATTTTTCTTCCTTTTACTTTAATGTCCCTCACTATATTTATACCGATGCATCAAAAAAAAGTTACGCGGGGCTCTCACGGCAGGATTACTGTCAGTAAAAACAGAGAAAGATGAAGAGAGGTTTGTTTTTACCCTCAAAAGAAAATTCCCTGGGGAATGTCCTCTTCATACAGCTTTCTGACCCTCATTCTTTATCACGCTGATGGCCAGCCAGAAGACCGTCCCACGCGGACCTTTATCATGGGAGGGAAAGCCGATCAAAAGGATTTTATGTTCAGGCAAAGCAATGGTTTGATTAAAAATGGTACCCGTCATACCGACTCCCATGCTGCCACCGAATGTACTCCAGCCAAAATCGAAGCGGATTCTCAGGATGATCTCATCTTTTTCCACGGATTTTACACTGGCAATAATTCTATAATTTTCCTGAGATTGGGGAGAAATCTCTTCATCAAATTGAACTTCTTCGGATGAATGTGACTTATCGAGTCGCAAATGGACATTTTTGAGATCTTTTATAGAAGTCCTGGTGTCCTTGACGTTATTCCCCCCGAAAAAAATGCGGTCTCGGATTGCCTGGATAACTGCAGAATCTGATGCCGTATGAGCCAGTTCGGCTTGAAGGAACACAACTCCATCAGGGAAAACAGCCGTCAAATCGCCCATAACTTTGATGGTGGTGATTCCCCCTCTCTCATCAGAGAGTTTCGTCTCCCAACTCTGTATCCTGGGGATCTTAAAGACACGTATGTAAACATCCAAATCGCAGTCAAACGGAGCCGCAACCAGGACCAAAGTCAACATCATGAGGACTGTTCCAGTGACCCCTTTGAAGATGTTCATGGTCTCTCCTTCCTCTTACCTAACCTTCCATCTAATATACAATCCAGGCAGCCAAAAATTCCAAAAAAGATAATATGGTATGATGATTCCAACAACATCCTGTATGACCGGATGGCAGGAGACAGCTTTCATCAGCATAAAACTGGTTTATAAAAAAGCCAATTTTTCCTTGACATCAAAGTATAACAATTGTATACTTCAAGATGTTTGAAGTTTATAAACCACATGAGGCGATATTAAAAATGAAAAACATCTCTCAAAATTCCACATTAAACGGATCCAGGCGAAAAAAATCTACCATCGGGATGTCGATTGTTTTTTTGGTCATCCTTCTCGCAGCTAATATTTATGGCCAAAAAACAATCGAAATACCCATGCGGGATGGAACAAAAC
>JASFPJ010000226.1:0-5819 GCA_050116035.1 Candidatus Aminicenantota bacterium
AGAAGGAGCCTTCCGGCTGGTATTCAAGAGTCACTATCTCCTCTACATCGCTCTTTTTGTCCTGTTACTGAATTTTGTCAACACCAACGGTGTGTACATGCTCGACACTGTAGCAGAGAATACAGCGTCTAAAGCCATAGAAACAGGGATAGCGGGAGGTTTAGATAAAGGACAATATTTAACCACTTTCTATGCTGGCTTTTATAACATCATGAATCTCTTCGCCATGTTCGTTCAGCTATTCATCGTATCCCGAGTATTCAAATGGTTTGGAGTTCGGGTGGCGATTTTCATCCTGCCCGCACTCGCCCTTGGAGGCTATTTCTTCATAAGCTTTGGAGCCACATTGCTGCTCGTCAAGTGGGTTAAAGCCCTGGAAAATGGGATGGATTATTCACTGATGAATACAACACGACATTCCCTGTTTCTGATTACAACAAGAGAAGAAAAGTATAAAGCTCAAGCGGTCACAAAATCCTTTTTCCACCGGTCAGGTGATGTGCTATCAGCCATTCTCGTCTTTTTAGGAACAACATTTCTTGCTTTCAAAATCGAAAATTTTGCCATGGTGAATTTTGTCCTGGTTCTCATCTGGATTTTCCTGGGTATCTTGATCTTTCGTGAGCATAAAAAATTATCATCGGAAAGAATAGAGCAGCAAATGAAACAGGGTTGATCAACCTAAACAGCTCAAAAAGTAAAGCAGACTTCACATACATCAAGAAATACTAGACAAAGAAGAAAGCCTAGATAAGGGATTCAATAGATACTTCAGGAAAAGGGAAAATGATGAAAACTGAAGAAAAGCCACCAGGGCTTATTTATAAAATTCTCAGACTCATTACAGTCATTAAGCCAGACGAAAGCCTGACCGCGTTCCTCTTGACGCTTATTTTTTTTCTGCTCTTTTTAGCCTATTACATAATAAAGCCAGTCAGAGATTCCCTTATCCTAGCAGGAAAAGGCGCTGAAATGAAAAGTTATCTTTCTGCGGCGATAGCGGTTTTGCTCGTTTTTATGGTTAAAATATTTTGTACTATTGCCTCCAAAATCTCCCGTCAGAAATTGATTACCTGGGTCACTCTTTTTTTCATATCCAACCTAGCCATATTCTATCTTTTATCTCTTGGTAATATTAGTTTAGGTACGATAGGCATTATCTTTTATATCTGGTTTGGAATATTTAATGTAATGGTTGTGGCTCAATTCTGGGGTTTCGCCAATGATATCTACACAGAGAAAGCCGGGAAGCGCTTGTTTCCTCTGCTTGCATTTGGCGCGACCTTTGGAAGTTTCTCTGGCAGTACTGTTTTGGAATGGCTGGTTGAACCTCTCGGGCTCTATCAAATGATGCTTGTCGCGGGAGGATTTCTCGGGATCTGTGTTGGCCTCACTTGGATTGTTCATACAAGAGAATTAAAAAGAGCCACACATTCTGTAGCTGAAGCCAGCCCACAGGAAGAATCGAGCCAAAAAGAACAAGAAAAACCACTTGAAAAAGGAGGAGGATTTCGCCTCATTTTTAAAAAGCGATACCTTCTTTACATAGCTCTTTTTGTGATGCTGCTCAATTTTGTCAACACAAACGGCGAATTCATAAAAGACAGATCATTTGAAAAAATGGCCGAAGAGGCTGTAGAGACAGGAACAGCAGGCGGATTGAATGAGGAAGAATATCTAGGCAAGATAATTGCTGGTTGGATGAAGCATTTTAACCTTATTGCCATGTTCATTCAGCTATTTATCGTGTCTCGAATTTTCAAATGGTTCGGAGTCAGAGCCGCGATTTTCTTTCTCCCAATATTTGTTTTGGGTGGATATTTCTTTATTGCTCTTGGAGCGTCTTTTGGGCTGGTGTATTGGGTTAAAGCGGCTGAAAACGGCACAGATTACTCTCTCATGAACACCACTCGACATTCACTATTTCTGATAACCTCAAGACAGGAGAAATATAAAGCCCAGGCGGCCACCAAGACCTTTTTTCACCGAGCCGGTGATGTGTTGTCTGCTCTGATTGTTTTCCTGGGCGTAACTCGTTGGGCTTTCACCCTTGAAAGATTTGCGGCATTCAATGTGGTGTTGATAACCGTCTGGATAATCGTTGGAATTCTAATCTTTCGAGAACATAAAAGATTATCAGCTCAAAAAATGCCCTATCAAGAGGGATAGGTTTTCCTTTTAATCCTTTTTTCGTAAATCCTTTATCCTGATAATCCCCCCTATATCCTGGGCGATATACAGAAAGCCATCATCATCCCAGGCAATCCCTTCCTGGTTATTCCCGGAGAAGGCGTACTCCCTAACCATTTTCCCTTCCAAGGTGAGTTCTACAAAGATGTTATCCACATCACTGATGACATTTAGAAGGCCAGTTTTCGCATCATAATACATGGCTGAAGGATCATTCAAATCAAATGGTAAAACACGGAGGATCCTCGCTTCAGCCGTTTTCACTCGACTGGATTTTATCGGGACCAGGACTTCCATTATGCAGGAAGGATCCCACTGGTTGCCTATATAAAACGTTCCTCCTTCGGGATGGTTCACATCGGAGACAAAAGTGATGGATTCAATGCCGTCATCGTATCCTTCTTCTTGCTTTTCGAGAAAATGGGGATTACCCTGGTATTCTCTGTTTAGAGGGAATGTCCGCAAGACTTCTTTCTTATCGGGATCAAACTCCAGGATGATATCCTCCCCTTCTCTCACTAGATACAAGAGTCCTGTCTGGGGATGAACTGTGACCCCCTCTAAATCGTAACCTTTCGGGAACTTGACATTGAATATGGGTGTGCCGTCTTTTTCGATTTCAAAAAGCTCTCCTTCATCGCTCACGACGAAAAGAGTCTTCCGGAGAGGATGGAAACAGATGCCCGAGGGCTCGACAATCCCTTGCTGGTCGATGTCTCCGCCAAATCCTGGTTTATCCGGCCATTCGCAAGGGAAGACAATGGTTGGGGCTTTTACCCTTAGAGAACACATGATAAATGAAATCATCAAGATTGATAGAATGATCACGCTTATTAAGAACAGTTTTATTTTCATTTCGTACCCCTTTTATTTCTATACATATCTAACCAAATAAAATTTTGCTTATTCACAATTCTTTCATTTTTGACTGAGAAAAAATTTACACTATTGGAGAAATCCGTGTCAATTGAATAATTGTATTGAATAATTATTATGATTTGATTTTTTTCGCGAATCCAATTATATTAGAAAAAAAACAGAGGGGACAGCATTGGAAAGGAAGAAAAATAAATGAAACGAAAAACCTTGCTTGTACTTTTTCTGCTTTTTCTTATCGGCCAGCTCCCTGTGGCAAACGGACAATTCACCCCTGCAGAACTCGCGGAGAGGACACAATGGGAAGATTTCCTCAAGACCGCAGAGATCATTGAATTCGCAGATGTCGGCGAAGGCGTGACAAAGCCAATTTGGCTGACCCTAAAAAAGGGAGAAATCACAAAAAGGGGACTCTGGAAAAATCCCAAGGGTATACAACAGGGTTTCCTCGAGGGGTGGCAGTATGAAATCGCTGCCTATGAAATGGACAAGCTTCTCGAACTCAACATGATCCCGCCGACAGTGGAGAGAGAATTCAATAAGAAAAGAGGATCCCTCCAACTCGCAATTGACAAGCTGTACAGCGAACTCGAAATCTTTGAAGAAAAAATCAAATTTCCAAGAGAAAAATCCGACAACAGAAGTAACATGAAATACATCACACGTGCCTTTGACTGTTTGATCGCCAACGATGACCGGACCCAGGAGAATATTCTCTACAACACAGACTGGCGGACTATTCTTATCGACCATTCCCGAGCTTTCCGGAGCACAAGTGAACACACAAAGAATCTCATGTATGGAAAAAACGGATTGAAAGGAGCGTTACTCATCAGACGCCTCCCGCGCTCATTTGTGGAAAAGGTTAAGGCCCTGACTCTAGAAAATGTTCAGGAAGCTTTGGGATCTTACCTCAAGAAAAAAGAGGTCAAAGCCATACTGAAGCGCAAGGAGCTTCTTTTAAAGGAAATCGAAGAGATGATTCAGGAAGTGGGTGAAGATAAATTCCTGTACTGATATTTTTAAAGAACTATTGAATAAATTAAAACGAAAATCTGGTTAAAAGGAGAGGAAAAATGAAGGGAAAAGCCATTATTCTTTTTGCTTTAATAGTTGTTCTTGGATTCAGCGTTCAATCCATTGCCCAGTTCACAAAAGAAGAATTGACAGAGAGAGAGAAATGGGAAAAATTCCTCGAAGACGCTGCAGTTATCAGTTCGGAGCAGATGCAAAGTCGGGAAGCCGTCACAAATCCGTGGGAACTCACGTTGGAGAAAGACGGAGTCCAGAAAAAAGCATTATGGAAAAATGCATCAGGCCGCATGCGAGGTTTCATGGAAAACTGGAAATGGGAGATCGCAGCCTACCGATTGGATAAGCACTTAGGTCTGGATATGGTTCCTCCCACTGTGGAGAAAAGATTCCGTGGGGACCTCGGCTCCTGCCAATTATGGATTCACGCCAAGATGAGTCTCAAGGATAAATATGAGAAGAAGATCAAAACTCCATCGTACAAAGTTTTCCCCTGGAACAGGGCACTATACCTGCAGAGAGCTTTCGATAACTTGATTGCCAACGAAGACAGGCATCAAAATCAATATCTCATCACTGAGGATTGGCGGATGATTCTGATTGACCATTCACGCTCTTTCCGAACGACAAAAAAATTCACCACCAGACTCATCTACGACGAGAAATACAAGGAAGGCGCACGGCTCATGAAGGAGCTTCCCCGGGCTTTTGTCGAAAAGCTGAAAGCCATGGATCAGGAAGTGGTTCGAGAAGTTGTCGGTGAATATCTGACAGACAAAGAAATCGAAGCCGTTCTCATGCGGAGAGATCTTATAATCAACTGGATCGAAAACCGGATCAAAGAAGTTGGGGAAGATAAAGTTTTATACGATTAAAAAGACGGTTCAGCCTGCTTAATATTTTTGTAGATAGTGAGGATGTTCTGTTCGTTCTCCCTTTTGTAATCAAACCCATCCATCAGCGTGCGGGAGAGAAAAACTCCCAATCCACCCGTTTGTTCCTTTCTGATGCTATCTTCTATATCCGGAGTTTTTAATTTTCGAGGGTCAAAAGGAACACCGCTGTCCCTTATTTCAAAAAACATCTTTCCCTCATCTTGCCAGGCTTTGATGAGGATATCCCCATTGCTTTGGGGGTAGGCGTACCGGATGATATTCACACATATCTCCAGGAGTGCAAGTTCGATCTTGAAGTAATCTTTATCTGATATTTTCAATCCCTTGAGGTATTTTTTTAAAAAGCTCCGCATCCTGTCGAGTTCAGCCAATTGACTTTTTAACTTTAAGGTTTTCATCCTTGAATTGCCGTTCCCGGGTTCCTCAGTATAATCTCTCCCTCTCACCCAAATGTCTCTTTATTGATTCATACAATTTATACAAAAGAAAAAACGATGTCAAATGGTAAAGAAAATCTATCTGAAAAGTCCACTTTCATGGGCAAAAAAAGCAGCCCATCGATAGGATGGATCCAGCTCAAGGGCATGAGCCAAGTACTCTTTTGCTTGGGTGCTATTCCCAAGAGCATGGCAGGCCATCGAGGCCCAGAGATAATATTGAGACCGGACTCTTCGGCCTTGCCGGATGAGATCTTCACTCCGCCTTTTCATCTCCGTGAGCAATCTATCTGCTTCTTTTGTCCTCCCAAGCTTCCTTAAAGCCAGTGCCTTGTAATATCTATTTATGGACGCTATTCCTGTTTTCTCTTTCTCCGCTTCTCTAAAA
>JASFPJ010000227.1:0-5817 GCA_050116035.1 Candidatus Aminicenantota bacterium
CTTACCGGATTCAGTATCCTTCTCTGCCAGGTCAACAATCTCTCCATCAATCCTATCTTTATTATTATTCGCGATCAGCTTCACCTTGGGACGGAGCATAAGAGCTTCCTCCGGGTTTGTTTCGACCACAACACCAATCTCCCCTGTATTCAAAGACACGAGGCTTCCCACAGGAAAAACGCCTATCATGCCGGCAAAAACCTTGAGCAGCAGAGGGTCGTATTCTTCTCCAATATTCTCGAACATCATGGACAGGGCCTGTTGCCTGGTGAAAGAGAAATCTCGATAGACTCTTTTTGTCGTGATAGCGTCAAAAACATCACAGATTTTCACAATCTTACTGAAGAAATTCAAGTCTTTCTTCTTCCAGTTTTTGGGATACCCTGAACGATTTGCCCAGACATGATGTTCCAAGGCAACGGAAAGCGCTCTTACAGGAAAATAGCTCAAGTCCTGAAGCAGAACCAGCTTGGTCACACCCCGGATGGGATGTTCCTGCATGATCTTCCATTCCTCATCATCCAGTTTACCCTTCTTATTCAGTACCTCTATAGGAACTTCCAATTTCCCGATATCATGAAAAAAAGCGCTCATGCCCAATTCCACCAAATCTGTCTTCTCGAGGCCCAATCGTCTTCCGAAGGCAAGAGCCAGAATGGTCACGTTTATCGAGTGGTTGAGGGTGTATTCTTCATAGTTTTTAATATTCGTCATGCCGAGCATGAATGACTCATCATAGCTGATGAGGTTGATAATGGTCTGAATCAGTCTTCGTGTCGTCTTAAAGTGAAGTTTTTCGTGTTTTTTTTCTCTTTCCATGACCTCCTGGAGATGCACGATGCTCTTCATAAAGACTTTTTTGCACGAACGCTTGATTTCTTCAGGAGTCATTCTCAGGCTTGTTTCATAAGGATGGAGTTTCTCCAGGAATATATGTTTTATTCCGACACTCTCCATGGCCCCAGTAAAATCCTCAAAATGTCTCAATTTCCTTTCTTTGGCTTTAGCCAGAATCACAATGAAAAGCGTTAATTCCTCCGCAGTCAAACCGGGTTCGAACCCGATCGCCTCAATCTCGTTATCCTTGAATTCACTCACAAGAAATTTGAATCTCTGGTAGCTGTGAAAATCAATTTTAATCCGGATTGCGTTGAAAAACAGCGCGTTTCCCCTGAACTGCAAGATGGCCTTCCCTAAATTCTTTAACATACTCTGGATTAAGAAAAAGAGCGGTCTGAGCTGCTGGATAAAAGACTCGTTATTGGGTTCAAAAATCTGGGCAAGCTTCAACGTTGAAGTGATGCGAAGAAAAAGCTCTTCTATGGTCTTGGACAGAGTCTTTTTTTCTTCTTCTGTGTATTTCGGTGCCACTCTCTTGCTTTTTTCTTCGACCATTCTATTCAAATCCTTATCATGTTTTATTCATCTGAAGGCGGCTGTTCATCCGAAGGGGTCTTTTCACCTGAAGGCGGCTGTTCACCTGGAGGCGGTTTTTCATCTGAAGGTGGCTTTTCACTCGTGGGAGGCTCTTCATCTGAAGGTGGCTTCTCGCCCAAAGGCGGTTTTTCACTCGGAGCCGGTTTTTCCTCAGAAGGCGGCTTTCCGCCCGAAGCCATGCTGCTCAACGCAAGCTGGCATGCCTCGCGGATGGTTCTGCCGAAGACTCTGGTCCCTTCCTCAAGAACTTGTCTGGCTTCAGGGGTTCCCAATTGTTCCAGAGCCGAAACAGCCGCAAGCCGCGTTTCATTATGACTGTGGGCCGAGAAAAAACTCCATTTTTTCAAGATGGAGCGGAAAAGGTCATACGCCTCATTTTTCTGAGCACTCGCCAGGAAACTCAGGAGAGCCTTTTTCTCCACTTTCGTTCTCTTCCTGAATTCTTTATCCACAGCCAAATCCAGGATAAAGTCAAACGTTTCTTTATCGCCCACATACTTCAGGTTCTGTGCTGCAAACGCGCACACTTCAACATCTTCATCCATCAGAAACTCGATAAGAATTTTATTGGCCTCCTCGCTGCCAGCAACACCCAGAATTCTAATAATCTCTAGTCTTATTTCTTTATTCGGGTGCTGGATGAAGTCCTTAAGAAAATGAAGATTTTTCAAATCAGTGACTTCCTCCAGCAAGGATATGACTTCCAGGGTCAGAGCCACGTTGCTCCCTTTAGCCATGTACATAAGTGCCCCAATGTCCTTTTTCCCATCTCTTTTTAAAATATCTAAGGCCCTTTGTTTGTGGGCAGGTCCTTTTGGATTCTCCCATATCATGCCCACGACTGAAACCGCTCTTGGCCCCAAAAGCTCCAGGTAACTGAAGAAAGAATCATGATCCTTCACTTTTTCTTCCAGGTACAGCTTTTTTAAAAGAGACATAGAGTTTTCATCAGTGGCGTTTTTTATAACTTTATCCAAAAGGCTGACTTTATCTGGAGATTTATCCTGAAGAGTTTCCATCAGCTCGTGAATATTCTGCACAGCGGCTAACGCCTGGGGAAAATCAGCTTTGCTCAGGATTTCTTGAAAATATCTTTCTAAAATCTTTGAAACGTCTGCAAACCGGTCAAGATTTTCTTGGTAATAGAGGATTTCAAAAAGCAGGGCCACAAGCTCAGATGAAGAAGAGACCTGCTTGTCCAGCGCAATCAGCTTCTCGATTTCAGGGAGTTCTTCTTTTTTGATTGTGGGTATTCGAGAATCAGATTCCTCGCTCCCTTCCATATCTCCTTCCCCCCCTCCTTCTTCCTCCTTTTGCGGGCCAAAGACAAGCATATCGCTTTTTTCTTTGAATTCGTCAAAATCTTCCGGCGTCAGATCGAGCTTGCCTTCTGAGAATTTCTCCGGATCAACCTCAAAATCGAGTGATTTCTCGCTACCACCGATGTTTAAATCCAGGAATTCATCCAGTGCATAATATCGAATGTTGATGAAATCCTTTACCCAGAGAAGACCGACCGCATCGCTTTCTTCCGGAGGAAGGTCGATCGCCTCCTTTAAGGTGTCTAAAAAATACTGAAGCTCTCTATCCTCCAGGCCTTTGTAAAACGTAAGCTCCCTCATCCCATCCTTAAAAAGGAAGAAGGGAAGGCTTCTCTTTTTTACCTCATCCTGAAAGGGCGTCTCACCTTTATAGGTAAAACTAAACTCTTTGATACCAATCCGGAATTCCTTGTACTCATCGAGAAATTCCTTTAATTTTCCAGAAAAAGTGCCCATGGATTTCTCAATTGAAGGATTCCCGGGCGGATAGAGCTTCATGGTAGAAAATGCCGTGTCAAAATACTTGAAGATCAGATTGACTTTGCCCAACTCAACCGGGTCAATCTTTTTCTTGGGAGCTTGTTTGGCTGCAAATGGTTTCTCCTGAGTCGATTCTTCCGGAACAGATTTCTTCAGAGGGGGTTCCCCAGGCGTTGGTTCTTCCTGAGCTGGTTTCTCTGGAGCGGATCTCTCAGGGGTCGGTTGCCCAGGAGTTGGCTCTTCCGGGGCAGATTTTTCCGGAACTGGTTCTTCTGGAGCCGGTTTTTCTCCCGGCTCTCCCGGGCCGTCCTGGTTTTTGAATTTATCCTCTTCCATTTCCCCGAATTTCCTATATTACCAATATTTCCCCTTTATTGGAAGTTCAATTTAATCAACAGCTTTCCTCACATATGATTCCTCGGACAGCTGGAACTTTATTTATCCCGAAAAGCCACATCTCCCCCTTTTTCCCCCGCCAACTTTTAGTGCTCTGCTCTCGCATATCCCATTCTAACATATATTTCTAAATAATAATCAATCCTCTCCAAAGGTGATTAGGGGGAGGATTTTTCACCCCTTTTTTTCCCCCCTAAAGGGGAAGGAAGAAATATCTACATTTCTGCATTTAGCACTCTATGAGAATCGCCCTCTCGTAACCATAAGAAAATAAACCATTTTGAAAATTGGCACAAAGGAGAAAAAATCTGAACTTTTCCCAAAGTGACGGGATCGAGGTAATCAAAATGATATTAATGCTTTAATCGTCATTGCGAGCAAAGCGTGAAAATGGCTTCCTAGTGTCACTGCGAAATTCCCCGCTCTTGTGTAAAAAGGGCGGGGGAGTGTGGCAATATCATAAAAAAGACAACTTCATTCTCTTAATAATACAATTTCTCTCTATGAGATTGCCGCGCTCCACTCGCAATGACAGGAAGGTGAGATTGCCGTGCTTTGTCCGCAATGACAAGGACATGAGATTGCCGCGCTTTGTCCGCAATGACAAGGACATGAGATTGCCACACTCCTTCCATTCACTCGCAGTGACATCCATTACATCGCTCTGGAATAAAGCCAAGAACTCAGAAATAAAATTGAAATTTTTAAAGCGATTGGTGTATAGTAATAAAACCTCAGTGATGGAAAAATCAATTTTTAAGGGAGGGAAATCATGAGAAAAACCATTCCTGTCGTTCTTTTGATTTTTGCATTTGTTTTCAGCCTTACGATTTTTGCCCAGGAACCCTATAAGCTCCCGCCAAAAGAAGTGATTGATATCGTCGACGCACCCCCGCTCCCCCGAGCGAGCATGAATCCGACTGGAGACTTGATGCTCCTCTCTGAGTCCGAATCCATGCCCTCGATCGCCTACATGTCCCAACCCCTGCTCAGACTGGCCGGAACGAGGATCACTCCAAGATACAACAGCCGCCAGCAGACATCTTTCATCATCGGATTGACCATCAAATCCATAAAAGACGGTAAAGAAACACGCATCGCTCTTCCCAAAGAAGCCAAACTCAGTTTTCCCCGGTGGTCCCTTGACGGAAAATGGCTGGCCTTCCCCCTGCTGACAGACACAGGATTCGAGCTCTGGATCGCTGAAGCCAGAACAGGAAAGGCAAAAGCGCTCACCGGACCCATTCTCAATTCCACTGTGAATTCCGGGTTCTCCTGGCTTCCGGGCAACAAGCTCCTGGTTTACACCATACTGGAAGACCGTGGTGACCCCCCGAAAAAATCCGACGTTCCCGTAGGTCCGAACATCCAGGAGACCGCAGGACGATTCGCGACGGTCCGGACCTATCAGGACCTCCTCCAGACTCAACATGATGCGGCATTGTTCAAATACTATGCCACCTCACAAATCTATGAGATCGATATTGAATCTGGCAGCCGCAGAAAAATCGGAAAACCCGGATTCTACCTCTATGTCGACCCTTCACCTGACGGAAAGCTGCTTCTGGTCTATAGAGTCAAAGAGCCTTACTCCTTCAGCGTCCCTTACTATTCCTTTCCCCACAGCGATGAAATATGGGATAGGGACGGAAACCTCGTCCACCTCTTCGCTGATCTTCCTGTAGAGGATGAAGTCCCGATCAGAGGAGTTCCCAAAGGACCCAGGTCTGTTGGTTGGAGAGCACTCAAGCCTGCCACACTGATATGGGTCGAGGCCCTGGACGAGGGGAATCCTGAAAAGCAGGTTGCTCACCGGGACAAACTCATGACTCTCTCAGCTCCATTCACAGGAACGCCCAAAGAGATAATGAAGATCAAACACCGTTATGGCGGAATCAGCTGGCTGCAGCCGGCAGGTCAAGCATTTCTCACAGAGTCCCAATGGAAAAAAAGATGGAGAACAACTTACCTTGTGAACGTTGACAACCCGAGCCAGGCTCCGAAAAAAGTCTTCGATATCAGCACTCAAGACCGGTACAATGACCCGGGCCGTCCTTTATCCACAACCACGCCCAACGGGGAAAGGATCATACTCCAGGATAAGGACTGGATCTATCTTATCGGGAGCGGCGCGTCCCCCAAAGGAGACATGCCTTTCCTCGACACGATGAACATCAAGACC